>DATDCR010000632.1:0-5527 GCA_036524215.1 Burkholderiales bacterium | reverse complement strand
AGCAGGCTGAAGTCCGGCCGGCCCTTGATCTTGTCGAGGAGCTGCGCGTAGTCGCGCGGCTTGGGCGTCTCGCCGCCCGGCAGCCCGAGGCCGAGCTCCGCCAGGAACGCGCGCAGCGCGGCGACCTTTTCTTCCGCCGGCACATCATGCACGCGGTAAAGGACCGGCTGGCCGCGCTCGGCGATGAAATTGCCCGCGCAGACGTTCGCCGCCAGCATGCATTCCTCGATGATGCGATGCGCGTCGTTGCGTGCCTCGGCGACGATCTTCTCGATCTTGCCTTTCGCATCGAACACCATGCGCGTCTCGACCGTCTCGAAGTCGATGGCGCCGCGCCGCTCGCGGCTGCGAAACAGCACGTGAAAGAGCTCGTAGAGGCGCGCCAGGTGCTCCGGCGGACTGCCGCCCGAAAGCTCGGCCCACACCTTGGTGTAAGTCAGGCGGGCGTGGGAGCGGAACACTGCCGGGTAGAACTCGTACTGGCGCACCTGGCCGTCGGGCGAGATCGACATCTCGCACACCATCGCCAGCCGATCCACCTTCGGGTTGAGCGAGCAGATGCCGTTCGAGAGCTTCTCCGGCAGCATCGGAATCACGCGGCGCGGGAAATACACCGAGGTGCCGCGCTCTCGCGCCTCGATGTCGAGCGCGTCGCCGTGCCGGACGTAGTGGCTGACATCGGCGATCGCCACCCAGAGCCGGAAGTTCTTGCCCTCCCGGCGGCAGACGACGGCGTCGTCGAAGTCCTTCGCCGTTTCGCCATCGATGGTGACGAACTCGAGCTCGCGCAGATCCTTTCTGCCCTGGAGATCGGCAGGCAGGACGGTGTCGGGGATGTTCTTGGCGAGGGCAATGGCGGCTTTCGAAAAGCCGTGCGGAAGATCGAACTTGCGCAGCGCGATCTCGATCTCCATGCCCGGATCGGCATGGTGGCCGAGCACCTCGGTGACGCGGCCGACGGGCTGCGCGTACGCGCTCGGCGGCTCGACCAGCTCGACGGTGACGATCTCGCCCGGCTTCGCCCTGCCCGCCTCGACGGGCGGCAGCAGGATGTCGCGCGCGATGCGCCGGTCCTCCGGCACGAGTACCAGCACGCCACGCTCGTCGTGCACGCGGCCGACGATGCGGCGCTTGGCACGCTCGAGCACCTCGACCAGCGTGCCGACCGGGCGTCCGCGATGGTCGTTGCCGGTGACGCGCACCGCGACGCGATCGCCATGCATGACGCTGCGCATCTCGTGCGGCGGCAGGAAGATCGAGGGCCCGGCTTCGTCGGGCACGACGAAGCCGTGGCCGTCCGGATGTCCCTCAAGGCGGCCGGCGACGAGCGCGATGCGCTTCGCGACCAGCAGGCTTCCCGCGCGGTTCTTCACCACGCCACCGGAGCGCTCGAGCGCGGCGAGCCCGGTATTGAACGCGTGGCGCTCGCGCGCTCGAATATCGAGCCGCGCCGCGAGCTCGTTCGGCGTCAGCGGCTCGCCGGCGGCTTCGAGCTGGCGCAGGATCTCGCGGCCGTAATCGTCGGCCGGTGCTTCGCTGCGCTCGACTCGCGAGCGTCTGCGCAGTGCGGTTTTCTTGGCGCGCTTCTTGGACAAGCGGTTCTTTTTTTCAGCTAAAATCCCGCCTCCCCTGCCGAGGTGGCGGAATTGGTAGACGCACTAGGTTCAGGTCCTAGCGGTGGCAACACTGTGGGGGTTCGAGTCCCTTCCTCGGCACCAGATGCAGCGCCTGCAGAAGCCTAGCCCGAAGCCAGCTTACCGCTTAATCGCCCGCTCCGCACGCAAAGCTGCGAACTCGAACTGCTGGCCGAGGCGCCGGGCGCGCTCCAGGCTGTACAGGCGGCTCTGCAGCAGCTCGAGCGCGCTGCAGATCTGCTGGCGCAGGTAGTCGATGCCGGAAAGCGCGCCGCGCACGCGGTGCTCGTCCTGCGACAGGAGCTCGGCGGAATACTCCGCCACCGTGCGCACCTTCTCCCGGCAATAGTCGTCGTCCACCGCATCGCCGAGCTCGCGGCACGCGTCGACCACGCGGCGCAGCGCGCGCAGGTCGGCCCCGGGGCCGGCATAGCCGTCGATGATGCGTCGTACGGCGGCCTGGCCTTCGCGTGCGCGGTCGATGTCGGGATAGCCCATGCGAAGGATTGTGCGACTTCGCTGCGCGCCGCGCTGTCGCTTGGCCGCGCAACGCGATGTCGGACGCCGACTACAGGGCGCGCCTGCCGGCCGGACTATGGGGAAACCGGTGGGGGGGTGACGCCGCGGTGATACAAAGTCCTTCCCATGAATTGGCGTCTCGTCGGCTTGCTGGCGCTCTCGCTCCTCGCGAGCTGCTCGTCGCTGCTGCCGAAGTCCAAGGAAGTCACGGCGAGCCCCTGGCAGACCTACCAGGACGCCCAGGAAGCCTTCGACAAGATCATTCCCGGCCACACCACGATCGCCGACCTTCGCAACATGAGCCTGGATCCGGGCAGCAATCCGAACATCGCGATCCTCAATTACGCCGACGTGATGCGCAAATTCATGCTCAACCAGTCGTTCTCGGTCAGCGACCTCGACCAGGGCGTGCGCGAGTGCGTGATGGCGAAGATCGGCTGCCGCGGCTTCGAGATCAACCAGAGCAACGTGCAGAAGCAAAGGAACGGCAACGTCTTCCTCGACGTGCTGGGCTTCTACCGCGAGACCCACACCGCCGGCTGGCGCTTCAACGGGCTGATCCTTCTCAAGGAGGACGTCGTCGTCTACAAGCTGACCGGCGGCCAGCCGGTGATCCGCGCCACCGAGGAGAACCAGAACCCCCTCGGGCCGGTGCAGGCGATCGGCAGCAAGATGACGGGATTGAGCTTCTAGGAATTCGGGGACAGAGCCCTAATTCCAGCGACGCGGAGCTTACGGAATTAGGGCTCTGTCCCCGAATTCCAGCCGCCGCCGAGGGACTTCATCAGGTCGACGCTGAAGGCAAGGCGGGCCTGGCGATTGCGCACGAAGGCGAGCTCGGCATCGTTGGCCGTGCGCTGGGCGTCGAGCACTTCCAGGTAAGGCGAATAGCCGGACTCGTAGCGGATCGTGGAGAGCTCGAGCGCGTTGCGCGCGGCCTGCAGGCGCGTGGCGAGATCTGCCTCGGCCGCGCTGGTTTGCTGCACGTTGACGATCGCGTCCGAAACTTCGCGAAAACCGGTCTCGATGCTCTTCTGGTAGTTGGCGAGCGCCTGCTCGCGGCGTGCCTGCGCCTGGCCGACGCGCGCCTCGCGGCGCCCGGCGTCGAAAATCGGCGCGGCAACGCCTGCCGCGAGCGACCATACCGCGGCATTGCTCGTCAGCAGGTTCGATAGATCGGCGCTCTGGGCGCCGGCCGTTGCCGTCAGGGACAGCGTCGGGAAGAGCGCGGCGCGGGCGACGCCGATCTGGGCGTTGGCCGCGATCAGCGTCTCCTCGGCCTGGCGGATATCCGGTCGCCGCTCGAGGAGCGACGAAGGCAAGCCCGCCGGCGGCACCGGCGGCATCGGCAGCGCGAAGAGGTCCGCCGCGGCGAGCTTCAGATCGAGCCGGCCGGCGAGCTGTCCGAGCTGCCGCTCGATGAGCGCGCGATTGCGCTCGGCGTCGCGCCTTTGCACCAGCGCGTCGGCGAGCGCGCCCTGCGCCTGGTGCACATCGAGCTCCGACGAGAGCCCGGCCTGCAGGCGCGCCTGCGCGATGGCGAGCGAGTCGCGCCGTGCCTTGATCGAGCTGTCGAGCACCGCAATTTGCGCATCGAGCGAGCGCAACGCGAAGTAGGCCTGCGCCGTGCTGCCGGCGAGCGTGAGCCCGACGACATCGCGCCCGAGCCGCGAGGCGAGCAGGCTCGCCTGCGCCGCCTCGCTCGCGCGCCCGAAGCGCCCCCAGAAATCGAGCTCGAAGCTGGTCGAGGCGAGGATCTGCTGGCTTGGGCGGATGATGGTGCCCGGCGGCGGCGCCGGGATGCCGCTCCCGCTCACCCGCGCGCGGCTCGCCGTGTAACCGAGCGTCACATCGGGCCAGAACGCCGCGCGCGCCTCGCGCAATGCGCCTTCCGCCTCCTGCACGCGCGCCGCGGCGAGGCGCATGTCGGCGTTGCCGCGCTGAGCCGAAGCGACCAGCTCGTCCAGCGTCTTGTCGCCGTAAAGGGTCCACCAATCGAAGCCGACCGAAGGCGCCTCGTCCGTCGCCGCATTCGGAAACTGCGCCGGCAGCTCCACCGCGGGCCGCCGGTAGTCGGGACCGACGCTCGCGCATGCGCCGAGGAGCAGCGCCGAGGCGGCGAGCCAGCGCTTCACTTCGCCACCAGCTCCGACGAAGCCGCCGCGCTGCGCGGCTTGCGGCGACGCGCAGCGAGGACGAAGAAGAGCGGGATGAAAAGCGTGGCGATGAAGGTGGCGGCAAGCATGCCGCCCACCACGCCCGTTCCCATCGAGCGCCGCGCCGCGGCGCCCGCGCCGGTCGAAAGCATGAGCGGCATCACGCCGAGCACGAAGGCGAGCGAGGTCATGATGATCGGCCGGAAGCGCAGGCGCGCCGCATTCAGCGCCGCCTCCGTGGCCGACTTGCCCTCGAGGAAGCCCTGCTGCGCGAATTCGACGATCAGGATGGCGTTCTTGGCCGCCAGCCCGATCAGCACCACCAGCCCGATCTGGAAGTAGATGTCGTTCTCGAGGCCGCGCAGGGCGACGAATGCGAGCGCCCCCATCACCGCGAACGGCACGGCGAGCACCACCGCGAAGGGCAGCAGCCACCGCTCGTAGAGCGCCGCCAGGATGAGGAACACCATCACGATGGCGAGGGCGAACGCGATCGCCGACTGGCGTCCGGTGCGCTTCTCCTGGAACGCCTGGCCGGACCAGGTGATCTGGTAGCCCTCGGGCAGCGCCCGGGCAGCGACGTCCTCGACTGCGCGGATCGCTTCGCCGGAGGACACGCCGGGCTTGCCGCTGCCCAGCACGCGCGCCGAGACGAAGCCGTTGAAGCGCTCGAGCTGCTCGGGGCCGACGATGTTGGCGATCTGGATCAGCGACTTGAGCGGGATCATTTCGCGCGTGGTGTTCGAGCGCACGTACACGCCGCCGAGGTCCTCGGGCTGCGCGCGGTAGGGCGCATCGGCCTGCATCTGCACGCGGTAGGTGCGGCCGAACTTGTTGAAGTCGTTCACGTAGAGCGCGGCCATGGTGCTGGTCAGCGCGTCGAACACGTCCTGCACCGGCACGCCGAGCGTGAGCGCCTTCTCGCGATCGACCTCGACCTTGAGCTGCGGCACGGTGGGCCGGTAGAAGGAGTTGATGCCGGTGAGCTGCGCGTGCTCCCGCAGCGCGCCGAGAAAAGCCTGCGTCACCTCGAACAGGCGCCGCGGGTCTGGATCGGTGCGCGCCTGCAGGTAGAACTCGAAGCCGCCGGCCGTGCCGAGGCCGCGGATCGCCGCCGGATTGAACGCGATCACCATGCCGTCGCGCAGCGCGGCGCCCTTCTGCGCCAGCTCGGCCGCGATCAGCTGCGCGGGCTCGTTCTTGCGCTCGTCCCAGGGC
>DATDCR010000631.1:0-5949 GCA_036524215.1 Burkholderiales bacterium | reverse complement strand
CGAGCATCACGTTGTCCGGCTGCACCGTCGACGAAAGCACCATCGGCCGGTGCCCTTCGAGCGTGAACTGCAGCCGCGAGAGAAAGCGGGTGTCGTGGTGGAACAGCCCTGCCGGGCTGTGTTCCACCTCGAAGACGTCGCCCAGCTCGTCGAACATGGCGAAGCTGTCGCCGTGCTTGAGCGTGCGGCGGCTGGAGGCGGCGAGCGAAACGACGCCGGGAACCAGCACCGTGCCGGGCGCCTCGTTTTCCCGTTTCATGCCGCCGCTGCGACGCGCCGGCGCGCGAGCGCCCGGTAGATCGAGAGATAGTCCTGGGTCATGCGCGCGGCCGAGAAGCGCTCCTCGAAGCGCTCGCGCACGAGCAGGCGGTCAAGGCGCGCGGCCTTCTCGAGCGCGGCGACCGCGCCGTCGATCGAGTCGACGAGGTAGCCGGTGACGCCGTCCTCGACGACTTCGGGCACCGCGCCGTGCGGCCATGCGATCACCGGCGTGCCGCAGGACATGGCCTCGATCATGGCGAGCCCGAAGGGTTCCGGCCAGTCGATGGGAAAAAGCAGCGCGATGGCATTGCCGAGGAAGGTCGGCTTCTGCGCCTCGTTCACTTCGCCGATGAATTCGATGCCGGGCTGCCCGAGGAAGGGGACGATGCGCGAGCGGAAATAGTCTTCGTCGGCATGGTCGACCTTGGCGGCGATGCGCAGGCGCACGTTGGCGCGGCGCGCGATCTCGATGGCGCGGTCGAGGCGCTTCTCGGGCGATACGCGCCCGAGGAAGGCGAAGTAGCCGCCGCGCGGGGCGGGGTTGAAGGGACAGACCTCGCGCGCGAGGCCGTGATACACGGTGCCGGCCCAGTTGGCGAACGGCAGCGGCTTGCGCTGGCTGTCCGAGATCGAGACGAGCGGCATGTCGTTGAACTCGCGGTAGAGCGGCGGCAGGTCGGGGCCGTCGAGGCGGCCGTGCATGGTGGTCACCGTCTTGCGCGCCATCGGGCGGAAAAGCGGAAGGTGCACGTTCTCGACGTGGAAGTGAAGGATGTCGAACTCGTTCGCCTGCTGGCGCACCCTCTCGAGCATGAGCATCAGGTGCGCGAGCGGGTCCTTCACCTGCGGATCGAGGCGCAGCGCGCGCGGGCTGCACGCCATGAGCCTGGCGCAAGTCTCGGAGTCTCCGCTGGCGAAAAGGGTCACGTCGTGCCCGAGCCGCACCAGCTCCGCGGTGAGGTACGAGACGACGCGCTCCGTGCCGCCGTAGAGCTTTGGGGGAACGCTCTCGGCGAGCGGGGCGATCTGCGCGATTTTCACCGGTCACAGAGTCGCAATTTGCATGCCGGGCGCGCGGATTGCTGAGCAACGCGCCATGCGGCGCTGCCTCGATCTTCGCCCTGTGGGTCGGGAAGCCACTTACGACAGGTTCGCAACCGCCGCGGAGGCCGCCGTGCAGGGATACGCCCCCCTGCGGCATAATCCGTACAAGGTGCCGCGGATCAAGGCACTAGTACGAAAATCCCTCAAGGACCTCACACGGCAGGCCCTCAGAGACGCCCATGCAGATTGAGTCGGTGAAAGCGGCGTACCGCCGCTACGCGGCAGTCTACGACGCTGTTTTCGGCCCGGTGCTGCAGCCCGGGCGCAAGGCCGTGATGCAGGCGCTGCGCCTGCGGCCGGGCGACCGAGTGCTCGAGGTCGGGGTCGGCACCGGGCTCTCCCTGCCGCTCTATCCGCGCGACGTGAAGATCACCGGCATCGACGTGTCGCGCGAGATGCTGGAGAAGGCGCGCCGGCGCGTCGCGCAGCGGCGTCTGCCGAACGTCGAAGCGCTGCTCGAGATGGACGCCGAAAACATGACCTTCGCGGATGCGAGCTTCGACAAGGTCGTCGCCATGTACGTCGTCTCGGTGGTCGAGCGCCCCGCGAAGCTGCTCGAAGAGCTGCACCGCGTGTGCAAGCCCGACGGCGAGATCTTCCTCGTCAACCATGTGAAGTCCGACAACCGCGTCATTGCCGCGGTGGAGAAGAGCCTGGCGCGCTTCTCCGACAAGCTCGGCTTCCACCCCGACTTCGAGCTGCGCGACATGGTGGCCGATGCGGGCCAGCTGGCCGAGGTGTCGACCATCAACTTCTTCTGGAAGGTGATGCGCCTGAAGAACGGCGTGGCGCATCCGAAGCTCGCTAGCTAGGGCTGCGTCCCCGCACCAGGAACAAGGGCGCCGCCAGGATGCCCTGCAGCACCGCCGAGATCCCGTAAAGCAGCGCCGTCGCCGTCGCCTGGTCGGCGGTGACGTCGAGAACGCCGAGCACCACCACCGCCGAGAGCTCGCGCGCGCCGAAGCCGCCCCAGCCCAGCGGCAGCGCGCCCATGATGAAGATCGGCGCGGCCGCGGCGAGCATCACCGGGTAGGCGAGCTGCAAGCCGGCGGCGAAGCCGAAGAACCAGAGCGCCGCGGCCGAGAAGACCTGCACCAGCGCGGAGAGCCACATCGAGCGGACGATCGGGCCCTCGGATTCGAGCGCCTGGCGCCTTCCCGCTTCCCATTGCGCAAACGGGACGGGGACCCAGGGCATGGCAAGCGCGAGCAGCAGCCCCGCGATGTAGAGCGCGACCGGCCTGTCGAGCGGCAGGAGCCGCATCGCGAGCGCGGCGCACAACGAGGCGAGCGACATCGCGCAGAGGATCCACAGGCCGCTCAGGCGGTCGAGCAGCACTGAAAGGCCGGAGCGCAGCATCGCATTGCCGCCCAGCTTACCGAGCTCATAGCCGCGCAGCAGGTCGCCCGACACCGTGGCGCCGGGCAGGAGAACGTTCATCGTCATGCCGCGGAAATAGCTCATCACCGACTGGCCGAGCGGCGCGACGAGGCCCAGAGCGCGCGCGATCGCCGCCCAGCGCGCCGCCGAGATGACGTTCGAGACGATCGACGCGCAAAGACCGGCGATGAACCATCCCGTATCCACGCCCTGGAGCTGCACGACGAGCGCCTGCGGATCGGCGTACCAGACGACCGCGGCGAGCAGGGCAAGACCGAGCGCGAGGCGCGCGGCGAGCTTCAAGATTCTCGTCGCGGCTGGCGGCGAAGCAGGTACTGCGGGCGTCCCTCGGGCTCGTGGTAGATGCGCGTCAGCAGCTCGCCGATGAGGCCGGTGGCAACGAGCTGCACGCCGATCAGCGCGAGCAGCACGCCGAGAAGGAGCAGCGGCCGGCCGCCGATCTCCGCGCCCAGGGCCAGCTTCTCGAACGCCAGCCAGGCGAGGATGAGGAAGCCGACCGCGCCGAGCGCGAGGCCGACGCCGCCGAACGCCTGCAGCGGGCGATGCAGGAAGCGCATCAGGAACTTGATCCACAGCAGGTCGAGCACCACGCGGAAAGTGCGGTCGATGCCGTACTTCGATACGCCGTGCGTGCGCGCGTGATGCCGCACCGGCACCTCGACGATATTCGCGCCGACCTCGGCGGCGAGCGCGGGAATGAAGCGGTGCAGCTCGCCGTAGAGGCGAAGCCCGCGGATCACGTCGGCGCGGTAGAGCTTGAGCGCGCAGCCATAGTCGTGCAGCCGCACGCCGGTGACGCCGGAGATGATTCTATTGGCCACCATCGAGGGGAGCTTGCGCGATACGGTCCGGTCCTGCCGGTCCTTGCGCCAGCCCGAGATGACGTCGATCTCGGGCCGCTCGTCGAGCATGCGCAGGAGCTGCGGCACGTCGTCGGGGTCGTTCTGCAGGTCGCCGTCGAGTGTGACGATGATCTCGCCCTGCGCGGCGTCGAAGCCGGCCTGCAGCGCCGCCGACTGCCCGTAGTTGCGGATGAGGTAGAGGGGCTTCAGCCACGGGCGGTCCGCCGCGAGGCCCTCCAGCACGGCCGCCGAGCGATCGCGCGAGCCGTCGTCGACGCAGATGAGCTCGAAGCGCTTGCCGGCTTGCCGCATCGCCGCGCCGACGCGCTCGACGAGCTCGGGCAGGTTCGCCTCCTCGTTGTACACGGGGATGACGACCGACACTTCGGTAGCAACCCCAAGAGGCAGCGTGGACGGGCTATGCGGGAGCACGCTTCAGTCTAGCCGCCGCAGCGCCGAGGCAGCAAATGCCGATGGCGCGCTGTAGCAGGTTCGCGTCCGGATATTCCCTTGGATAACCGAGGACCAGGGCGACGGCGCACGCGGCGAGAAACAGGGCGAGCGCCCATTGCACCGCTGGCCTCGTGCCGAACCCGCTCGTGCGGCGCGCGAGCCGAAGCGCGATGACGGCCGACAGCCAGCCGCCGAAGGCGCCGGCGAGGACGTCGAGCGGCCAGTGCACGCCGACCACCGGACGCGAGATCGCCACCAGCGTCGCCGCGACGACGGCGATGGCCGCCCATGCCCTGGAGCCTGCGCCGAGCGCGATGAGCCCGCCGATCGCAAACGCGGTCGTGGCGTGGCCCGAAGGAAAACTGTGGGTCGTGAACGTCGGCCCGATGACATGCACGTTCGGCAGCACCGCGGGCGGTCGAGCCACATCGATGGACGGCTTGAGCCCGTGCACCCACAGCGTGCCGAGCAGGGCAAGGAAGAGAAAGGCCCACAGCGCTTCGGGCCGCCGCCGCCAAAGCGGGAGGCACAGCGCGAAGGCGACGACCGTGTCGCCGAGCACCGTGATGTTGGCCCACAGCCAATCGCTGGTCGCCGGGCCCAGTGCATTGAGCAGCACGAACAGCGCGCGGTTGGCGTCAAAGGCCCAGAGCGCCGCAAAGGCGAGCGCGCAGGAAAGCGGCACCAGCCAGTCAGGCCAGCGCTTCAATTGTGGATTCTCGCGAGGACGATGCCGCGCTTGGAGTAAAGCAGGTCGTAGGCAAGCCCTTTCGGCAGCTCGCCGAGCCGGCTCGCCTTGGTGACGATCACGTCGCCCGGCTGCGGGTCGCGGCTCGGCGTGGGCGCGCCGCGATAGACGCTGAAGCTCGGGGCATTCAGGCGCCACATCACCGGCTGCAGGCTGCGTTCGCGGCAAAGGAGCGCCGCCTCCTTGATCGAGGATTGCTGCGCGAAGCCGGCGACCGGCACGACCAGCGTGGCGACCGACGTCACGGTGGCGAGGCCGAAGATGGCGAGCTTGCGCGCGAGCGGCGTGCGCGTCTCGACCATGCCGAAGATGACGAGCGCTACGGCCACCGCGACAAAGGCGAAATAGAAGGTATGGAAATGATCGAGCGCCGCCGCCAGGCTCTCGCGGTAAAACGCGTCGCCGATGCGAGCGACGGCGAAGTGCACGGCGTAGGGCAGGGCGAGCAGGCCGAGGAAAAAGAGCAGCACCGGCAAGAGCGGCCAGAACTTCGCCTTCACGTCATGGCCGTGCAGCGCCATGAGGATGGCGAGGCCGGTGTAGCCGTAGAGCACGTAGTGCGGCAGCTTGGTGCCGGAGAGCGAAAAGAAGAGGAAAACGAACGCGAACCAGATCAGCAGATAGGTCTGCAGGTCGTCGCGCCAGATCGCCCGCCAGCGCTGCGCCGCCGGCACGATGAGCGCCGTGAACGGCAGGCTGAGCAGCACGAGCGCGGGGAAGTAATAGAACAGGCTGCCGCCATGCCCCGAAACGGGGCCGCTGAAGCGGCCGACGTTGTGCTTCAGGAAGAAGCCGTCGACGAAGCCGCGCCCCTCCTTCGCGAGGATCACGACGTACCAGGGCAGCGCGATGGCGAGAAGCAGCAGCAGCGCCCGCCAATCGAGCACCGCCCGGGCCCAGGTCTTCCAGTCGCGTCTCAGCAGGCAGAAAAGGAGCGTGACGGCGAACGGCACGAGGATGGCGACCGGTCCCTTCGCCAGCACGCCGAGGCCGATCGCCGCGTGCGTCGCATACAGCCAGGCGCGGCGGCCGCTCGACAGATGGAGCCAGGCCGCGAACATCGAGGCGGCGATGAGCAGGTTGAGAAGCGCGTCCGCCGTCGCCGCCCGGCCGATGATGAAGACGCCGAGCGAAGTGGCG
>DATDCR010000630.1:0-8485 GCA_036524215.1 Burkholderiales bacterium | reverse complement strand
CGCGGCGGTGAGCGCTTCTTCGACGTCGCCCGAGGAGAGCTGTTTCATCGTGCCCGCGTAATGGCCCCAGATGCCGGCGTAGCAGTCGGCCTGCAGCTCCATGCGCACCGAGGTGCGGTTGAATTCGGCCTTCGAGCGTCCTTGCGCCTGCTCCAGGCGGCGGAAATTTCCGGTGAGCTTCTGCACGTGGTGCCCGACCTCGTGCGCGATGACGTAGGCCTGCGCGAAATCTCCCGGCGCGCGGAAGCGCGCCTGCAGGTCGCGGTAGAACGAGAGGTCGACGTAGAGCTTCTCGTCGTTGGGGCAATAGAACGGCCCCATCGCGGCGCCGCCCATGCCGCATGCCGAGCGCACCTGGCCGTCGTAGAGGACGAGCGTCGGCGCACGGTACTGGCTGCCCGACTGCTCGAAGACGCGGCCCCAGACATCTTCCGTGCTGCCGAGGACCTTGGAGACAAACTGCCCCATCTCGTCCGCCGGCGTGCCTTTCGCGACCTCGCGCGCCTCGCGATGCGTGGAGTTGGAGACCTGCTGGCCGACATTGAGGGCCGTGCCCGGATCGAAGCCGAGGAAATAGGCGATTACGGCGACGACGATGCCGCCGACGCCCAAGCCGCCGCCCACCATCCCGATGCCGCGACGGTCCTCAACGTTGCCGCTTGGGCGCTGGTTGCCGAGTTCCATGACGGCTGACGCCGCAACTTGCGTGCCGCGCCTATTCGGCCTTCATGTTGGCTTCCCTGATCACGCGTCCCCACTTCGCGTGGTCCGTCCGGATCTTCTCGATGGTCTGGGCCGGCGGCAGGATCTCGGTGTCGCAGCCGGTGGCGTTGATCGTGTCGCGCACCGATTTGTCCGCGCCCGCCTTGGCGAGCGCCTGCGTCCAGCGCGTCACCACCTCCGGCGGAAGATTGGCCGGCCCGAGGACGCCGTACCACGCCGTCGAGTCGAAGCCCTTGATGCCGAGCTCGTCCATGGTCGGCACGTCCGGGAAGGCTTGCGAACGCGTGAGCGAAGTGACCGCGAGCGCGCGGATCTTGCCGCTCTTCACGGCGCCGACCGCCGGTCCGAGCGAGGAGAAGAGCATCGGGATCTGCCCGCCCATGAGGTCGGTCATCGCCGGGCCGCCGCCCTTGTAGGGTACGTGCAGGAGGACGGCGCCGGTCACGCTCTTGAAGTATTCGCCGGAAAGATGATGCGGGCCGCCGACGCCCGACGTGCCGTAGCTCCACTTGTTGGGCTCGCGCTTCGAGCGCTCGATCACTTCGCTCACGCTCTGGAACGGGGTCGACGGATGCACGACGAGGAGGCTCCCGCTGCCGCACACATGGCCGAGGACGGTGAAGGATGAGAACGGGTCGTAGCCGATCTTCGAAAGGTGCGGCGCCACGGTGAGCGGCCCGCTGTCGAAGTAGTACAGCGTGTAGCCGTCGTTCGGCGCCCGGGCGATCGCTTCCATCGCCACCCCGCCGGCCGCGCCGGGGCGGTATTCGAAGACGAGCGGCTGGCCGAGGATCGGCTCGAGCGCGCGCGCGAGCGGACGCGCGCCCGCTTCGGCCGAGCCGCCGGCGGTGTAGCCGATCATCAGGCGGATCGGTTTCGTCGGATACGCTTGCGCGCATGCCAACGAAGTGGACGCGACAAAGATGCTAGCGATCAAGGCGATGCGACGCATATCGTCTCCTCTGCTTGAGGTTCCCGACCTGTCGGCCCAGGCCGACAATTTTCGCTATGTAATTTATGCGATTTCCCTGATGGCCTGCGGCGCTGCGGACGGGTTACGGTGGGCGCAAGGAGGACGCCGATGGAAAAGTACGTCGCATGCAAGCGCCGTAACGTTGCCGCCGCCTACGAGCGGTTCCTCGGCCCGAGCTCGGGCGCCGTGCCGGAGCCGTGGCACACGCGCACCTGGTCGGGCTTCGTGCATATCTTCAGACGGCGTTATAGCCCCCGTCCACCAGCAGGTTCGAGCCGGTCATGAAGCTC
The DNA here is from genome assembly GCA_036524215.1 of Burkholderiales bacterium. Taxonomy (GTDB): domain Bacteria; phylum Pseudomonadota; class Gammaproteobacteria; order Burkholderiales; family SG8-39; genus SCGC-AG-212-J23. The sequence continues at coordinate 6,499 of DATDCR010000630.1, read as the reverse complement.
GAGGCGTCCGAGGCGAGAAATACTGCCGCGGCCGCGATCTCCTCGGGCGTTCCCAGCCTTTGCAGCAGGTGCTTCGGCCCCAGCACCTCGCGCGCCTTTTCCATCGAGCCGAAGCGCAGCATGCGCTCGGTCTCGACCGCGCCGGGTGAAAGCGTGTTGACGCGGATCTTCTGAACCGCGTGATCCGCCGCCATGGCCTTCGCCATGGTGATGAGGGCGCCTTTCGTCGCGCAGTAGGCGACCCGGCCCGGCGTGCCGACCGAGCCGAGCTGCGAGGCGATGTGGATGATCGAGCCGCCGCCGGCGCGCGCCATGTGCGGGATCGCGAAGCGGCTCATCAGAAAAGCACCGCCCACGTTCACGGCGAACACCTTGTTCCAGCCGGCGAGGTCGAGGTCGGTCACGGTGGCGGTCGGATCCCGCATGGCGGCGGCGTTGACGAGGATCTGCAGGCCGCCCAGCTCCTTTACCGTGCGCTCGACCGCGGCGCGCGTCTCGGATTCGGAAGCTACATCGCAGCGGATCGGCAGGAACCGGCTCTCGACACGGTCCAGCACCAGATCGATGCAGGCCACCTTCGCGCCGGCATCGCCGAACGCCTGGGCGATCGCGCCGCCGATGCCGCCGCCCGCGCCCGTAACGATGGCCACCTTGCCCTGCAGGGAGAATCTTCTTTCCATGGTCAGCGCCGTCCCAGATAGGCCTCTTTCACCCGCGCGTCCTGCTTCAGCGCCGCGCAGGTCTCGGCCGCAATGATGCTCCCGGTCTGCAGCACGTAGCCACGGCTCGCGGTCTCGAGCGCATAGCGGGCGTTCTGCTCGACGAGGAGGATGCTCGTGCCGGCGGCGTTCGCCGCGCGGATGCTCTGGAAGATGTCCTGCACGACGCGCGGCGCGAGGCCGAGCGAGGGCTCGTCCATGCAAAGGAGCTTCGGCTCGCTCATCAGCGCCCGGCCGAGGGCGAGCATCTGCTGCTCGCCGCCGGAGAGCGTGCCGGCCGCCTGCGCCGTGCGCTCGCGAAGGCGGGGGAACATGTCCAACATCTTCTCCAGCTGGGCGCGCAGGTGGGCCGGATGGTGCCGGTGCTTGAACCCGCCCATCTCGAGGTTCTCGCGCACGCTCAGCGCCGGGAACACGCGGCGGCCTTCCGGCACCAGCGCGATGCCGGCGAGCACGCGCTCGTGCGAAGGCAGCCGGGTGACGTCGCGGCCGTCGAAGACGATGCTGCCCTTGCGCGGCAGCATGGCGCCGGCGACGCCGCGCAGCGTGGTCGTCTTGCCCGCGCCGTTGGCGCCGATCAGCGCGACGATCTCGCCCTCGGCGACCTCGAACGAAATGTCGCGGCACGCCGGCACTTCGCCGTAGGCGAGCTCGAGCTTTTCCACCCTAAGCAGCAAACTCGCCCCCCAGGTAGGCCTCGATCACCGCCGGATTCGCTTGCACTTCGCGCGGGGTGCCCTCGAAGAGCGGCACGCCGTGGTCCATCACGAACACGCGCTCGGCGACGTTCATCACCAGGTCCATGTTGTGCTCGACGACGAGGAGCGTGACGCCGCGCCTGGCGGTTTCCCGAAGGATGTTCAGCAACACCTCGACCTCGGCGCCGTTCAGCCCCGCCGCCGGCTCGTCGAGCATGAAGAGCTTCGGCCGCGTGGCAAGCGCGCGGGCGATCTCGAGCATGCGCTGCTGGCCATACGGCAGCGCGCCCGCCCTCTCCTTCGCATGAGCGCCCAGGCCCACGAGGTCGAGGAGCTCGCGCGCTTCGTCGCGGAAGCGCCCGGTGTCGCCGAAGGCGAGGTACTTCCAGAACGGCGTGTCCTGGCGGATATGGAAGCCGGCGAGCACGTTCTCGAGGAGCGTGAGCTGCTTGAAGAGGCGGATCTTCTGGAAGGTGCGGGCAAGGCCCAGGCGCACGCGGCGGTAGGAAGGCATGCCGACCAGGTCCCTGCCCTCGAACGAGAGCGAGCCCGCATTGGGCTGGTACACGCCCGAGAGCAGGTTGAGCGTGGTGGATTTTCCGGCGCCGTTCGGCCCGATGAGCGCGAAGATGGACTTCTCCGGCACGGCGAGCGAAAGGCCGTGCACGGCGCGCACGCCGCCGAAGCTTTTCGTCAGCCCGGTCGCTTGAAGCACGAGGCGATGCCGCCGGGAAGGAAGAGGACGACCAGGGTCAGCGCGAGGCCGTAGATCATGAGCCGCAGCTCGCCGAAGCCGCGCAGGAATTCGGGCAGGATGGTGAGCACGATGGCGCCGATCACCGGGCCGATCATGGTGCCCATGCCGCCGACGATCACCATCGCCATCATGGTGAACGACTCGACGATGTTGAAGGCGTCGGGCACCAGCGTGCCGACGAAGCCGGGATAGAAGCAGCCCGCGAGCCCGGCGATGCCCGCGCCCAGGCCGAAGGCGAAGGCCTTCCAGATCGCGCCGTTCACGCCCAGCGAGGCCGCGGAGATTTCGTCCTCGCGGATCGCGCGCAGCGTGTCGCCGACCGGCGAATGCACGAGGTTGTCCAGCACGAAGTAGACGAGGATCGCGATCCCCGCGACCACGTAGAAGAGCGCGACGGTGTTGCCGACCGGCGGCAGGATGCCGTAGATGCCGCGCACGCCTTCGGTGACGCTGTCCCAGTTGATCAGCACCTGGTAGGTGATGACAGCGAAGCCGAGCGACGCGATCGCGAGGTAGTGGCCGCGCAGGCGGACGGCGAACGCGGCGAGCGCAAGGCCGAGGAAGCCGGCGGCGACGACGGCCGCGAATGCGGCGAGCCAGAAATTCCAGCCGTAGGTCTTCATCAGGATCGTGCTCACGTACGCGCCGATGGCGAAGAACGCCGACTGGCCGAGATTGAGCTGGCCGGTGTAGCCGATCACGAGATTGAGCGCGAGCGCGAGCAGCACGTTCATCGCGCAGATGACGAGGATGCCGCGCCAGTAGGAGCTGGTGACGAGCCACGGCAGGGCCGTAATGACCAGGATGGCGAGCGCGAGGTAAATCCAGCGGCGTGTCAAACGTTCTCCTCCTTGTGCTCGGCGATGAGGCCGGTGGGGCGCACCACGAGCATGGCAAGAAGGAGGACGAAGACGACGAGGTCGATCAGGCCCGAGCCGAGGTATTGCACGGTGAAGGCCTCGATGATGCCGACCAGGATGCCGGCGATGATCGTGCCCTGCATGTTGCCGAAGCCGCCGATGATCACAATGGCGAATGCCTTCACGATGACCGACGCGCCGGCGAAGGGGCTCAGCACCAGCACCGGCCCGAGCAGCGCGCCCGCCATGCCGGCGAGCGCCGAGGCGATGACGATCGTGAGCCCGATCAGAAGCCCCGGATTGATGCCCATCAGGCCGGCGGTTTCGCGGTCCTGCGCGACCGCGCGCAGCGCCTTGCCGAGGAAAGTGAAGCGCATGAAGGCGTAAAGCGCGCCGATCGACGCCGCGGAGACCGCGATCACGAGCACGCTCTGCCCGGTGAAGAAGATGCGTCCGATGCGGATCGTCTCGCGCGCGAACGGCGAGTCGAACTGGTAAGGGACCGGCCCGAAGAGCGCGAGCTGCGCGTTCTCGAGGAGCACCGAGACGCCGATCGTGGCGATCAGCGGGCGCAGCTCGTCGCCCCGCTCGCGCAGCGGCGCGAACACCGCCGCGTTGATGAGCAGGCCGAGGAGCGCGCCCATGCCGAATGCCGCGACGATCGAGAAGAGGTACGCGGCCGCATCCGGCATGCCGAGCACCTTCGTCGCGAAGCGCGTCGCGGCGAAGAAGGCGGTGAAGGCGCCGACTGTGACGAAGTCGGCGTGCGCGAAGTTGATCTGGTTCAGCACGCCGTAGATCAGCGTGAGTCCCAGCGCCACCATCACGTACAGGCAGCCGAGGTACACGCCGTTCAGCGTCTGCTGAACGGCGAGCGCCACTATGTCGCTCATGCTACTGGCTTACTGCCAGTTAATGGCCTTCCAGGAGAGGTCCTTCTGCGTCTGAACCACGTGCACCACCGAGAGGTCCGAATTCTGGCCCTTCTCGTCGAAGGTGACGAAGCCGGTGGTGAGCTCCACGCGCTTCATCTTGCGGAACTGCTCGCGCATCGACTCGGTGTCGGTCGCCCCGCGGCGCACCGCTTCGGCGATCAGCATGATCGTGTCGTAGGCGTGCGCGGTGATGTGGGTCGGCACCTTGTCCTGGCCGAACTTCGCCTTGTAGCTCTTGACGAAGTCCTGGACCACCTTGCGGTTCTCGGTCGGGTCGAACTGCACGACGCGCACGTAGCCCTCGGAAGACTGGCCGGCCTTCTGCTCGAAGCCGTAAGGCAGCCAGATCGAGCCCATCTGCACCGCGTTGCCGCCGCCGCCCTTGACGACCTTCGCCTGCGCGAGCGCCTGCGTGAGCCGCACCTGCTGGCCTTCGAGCGAGAAGGTCGGCAGCACGTCGATCTTGCCGAGCGCCGCGATGCGCGTCGCGATGGCGGTGAAGTCGTTCACATCCCGGCCGTAGTCGATCACCGCGAGCACCTTGCCGCCCATCGCTTCGAAGGGCTTCTTGAAGCCTTCGGCGTTGTCGGCGCCGGCGTTGGTCTTCTCCGGCAGGATCACCGCGGTGCGCGCCTTGAGGACGTTGTAGGCGACCTTGACCAGCGGCAGGCTCTGCTGCTCGGCGTTGGGGAAGATGCGGAACACGTACTTGTAGCCAGACTCCGTGAGCTTCATCGTCACCGAGCCTGCGTTGAGCTGCAGCACCTTTGCCTGCTCGAGGATCGGCGCGATGGCGAGCGAGGCGTCGGAGCACTCTTCGCCGACCACGATGTGCGGCTTGAACTGGTCGAGGATGCGCTTCACCGCGTTGGTCGCCTGCAGCGGGCTGCACGCCGAGTCCTCGTACTGCACCTCCAGCTTCTTGCCGTTCACGCCGCCCTTCAGCTGCTCGAGGGCGAGCTCGGTGCCTTCCTTGCCCATCACGCCGAAGTAGGAGCCCGGACCGGAGATCGGCATCAGCACGCCGACGCGCACCTGGGCGTACGTGGCGAAGGATGCGAGCAGCGCTGCGCAGGCGAGCAGCGTTCTAACGGTGACCTTCATCGGCTTCCCCTCCTCTAGAGATGGCGGCGAATGTACCATCTTCGGCCATCGGTCACGACTGCCGGGGGGCAGCGGTTCGCATCACCGGCGGCAAAAAAAGCCCCGCATGGCGGGGCTTTTTCTGTCGAGCGAGGTGCGTCTTAGGACGCCGGCTTAACCTGGATGTTGTTCTCGACGTTGCGCACGCCTTCGACGTTGCGAGCCGCCGTCGCCGCGCGCTCGACTTTGTCGCGCGAGTCGACGAATCCGCTGAGCTGTACCACGCCGCGGTAGGTCTGCACGTTGATGGCGGCCGCGCTGCCGAGGCCGGCGTCCGACGCGATGGCGGTCTTCACCCTCGCCGTGAGCGCCGCGTCGCTGGTGAACTCACCCGCGGACCGGCTCTGCGTGGTGTCCGTCCTGTTCCTGTCGCTCGCGCACGCGGAAAGCACGAGTGCCGTCGCGGTCATGGCGATTCCGATCGTCTTGGACAGAGTCATACCGTCTCCTATGGAATGGAAAGCGTCCAAGTAGCTGCAATCGCCGTGCCTGGACTATTCGACCTTCAGGAGACGCCGAGCCCCTTGGCGATGCGTCCGACAAGCTCCTTCAGCGCGGCGACCTCGCTCTCGAGGCGCGCGACGTTCGCCTTGATCGCCGCAACCTCGCCGAGCGAGACGTCGGCCTCGGCCGCCTGGTGCTCGATCGCCTCCGGCGCGGGGGTTCCGCTCAGCAGGTGGCTCCAGCGGCTTTCGCGCGAGCCGGGCAGGCGCGCGAGCTGCGCCACCAGGGCACCCGCCGGCCGCGCCGCCAGCTCCTGCAGGAAGCCCTCCACCGCCGAGATGTCGGCGAAGCGATGCAGGCGCTCGCAATTGATCCGCAGCTCGCCGGCCGTCTGCGGCCCGCGCAGCATCAGCACGGTGAGGAGGGCCGCCGATTGCGAAGGCACCTGGAGCACGCGCTCGAGGTTGTGCGAGTAGCGCGACACGCGTCCGCCGCTCGTTTCCATCACCAGGTTGGCGCCTTTCAGGCTGTCGAGCGCCGCCTGCACCTCGGCCTCGCTCGCCTCGATCACCGGCGAGCGGCTGGTCTTCTGGTTGCACCCCGAGACGAGCGCGTTCAGCGTGAGCGGATAGCTGTCCGGCACGGTGTGCTGCTTCTCCACCAGCGTGCCGAGGACGCGGGTCTCGAGCAGGGAAAGCGCGCGCATGGGCGGCAACTATATAGAAAAACGAAATGTTGATCTGACCCCATTTTTCTTGCGTTAGGATGCGCGACTTCCCATGAGCTACCTCGTCGGCATTGATATCGGTGGCACGTTCACCGACTGCGCGATCGTCGATCGCGCGGGAAAGCTGCTCACCACCAAGGTCCCTTCGACGCCGCCCGATTTCGCGCGCGGCATGATGGACGCGCTCGGCGCCGGCGCGCAGGCGCTCGGCATCAC
>DATDCR010000629.1:0-15000 GCA_036524215.1 Burkholderiales bacterium | reverse complement strand
GCCGACCACAGCTCGAGCAGCTGGTTCTCCATCAGCTGCCGCGTCTGGATATCAAGCGCCGAAAACGGCTCGTCCATGAGGATGATTTCGGGGTCGAGGATCAACGTCTGTGCCAGGGCAACCCGCTTGCGCATGCCGCCGGAGAGCTGATGCGGATAGCGGTCGCCGAACCCGCGCAGGCCGACGCGCTGCAGCCATCCGTCGGCACGCCTGCGCGCCTCCTCCCTCTCGACGCCGCGGAACTCCAGGCCGGCCGCGACATTGCCACCCGCCGTCCGCCAGGGCATCAGCGCGTCGGTCTGGAAAAGGTAACCGGCCTTGGCGTTCAGTCCGGTGAGCGGGGCGCCGAAGCTAGATACGCGACCGCTCGAGGGCTGAAGCAGCCCTACGGCGACGTTGAGAAGGGTGGACTTGCCGCAGCCCGTCGGGCCGACGACGGAGACGAACTCGCCGGGCTCGACCCGCAGCGTCGTATCGCTGACCGCGGTATAGCGCGCGCGATCGCGCGAGACGAAAGTGACGGTTACGTTCTCGAGCGCGAGCGCCGGAACTACCGACGGCATCGCGCTACTTCTTCTTGTCGAGCTTGGCGTGCGCCTTCTTCACGAATTCGTTCGTGTAGGTCTGCGCAAGATTGATCGCTTCGGGCTTGACTGCCGGATTGAACGACGCGAGCGCCTTCAGCGTCGTCTTCGCGCCCGCCTCGCTGAAATAGCCGTCCTTCGAGTACGCCGGCCGCACGTTGTTGAAGGCGAAGAGGTACATGGCCTTGTCACCGAGCAGGTATTGCTCGGGCACCGTGTTGAGGATCTCTTGCGGCGATGCCTGCTGAATCCATTGCAGCGCCCGCACGGTGGCGTTCGTCAGCGCCTGCACCGTGTTCGGATTCTTCCTGATGAAATCCACCGGCGCGTAGAGGCTCGCGGCGGGCATCGGTCCGCCGAAGATCTTCTCCGTGCCTTGCGGCGTGCGCGTCTCGGCGATGACCTTCACCTTGCCGCTCTTCTCCAGGATCGTCACCGCCGGCTCGGTTTGGGAAATCGCATCCACCCTGCCCTGGTCGACCGCGGCGATGACGCTCGCGCCCGCGCCCAGGCCGATCACCGAAATGTCGCTCGGCTTGAGACCGCCCTTGGCAATGAAGTAGTTGATCACCATGTTGGTGCTCGAGCCGGGCGCGCTGATGCCGACCTTCAATCCCTTCAGGTCCTTGGGCGACTTGTATTTCTCGGCGAGCTTCGTGGCGAGCGCTATGGTGATCTGGGGTGCAGCGCCCGTCAGCACGAAGGCCTGGAAATTCTGCTTGCGGGACTGCATGTTGATGGTGTGCTCGTAAGCACCCGCGACCACGTCCGCGCTGCCGCCGACGACCGCCTCGAGCGAGCGAGTGCCGCCCGGGAAGTCGCTGATCCGTACATTGAGCCCTTCGTCCTTGAAGTAGCCGAGCCGCTCGGTGATCGTGAGCGGCAGGTAGTAGAGCGCCGTCTTGCCGCCAACGGCGATGTGAACGTCCGGCTTTTCGATCTGCGCGTGGGCCACAGGTGCCAGCGCCAGCGCGAGAAGCAACACGGTGCTTTTTTTCATGGAGTCTCCTCGGTGCGCAAATGTACTAGATTTCCCGCCGTTCCAGCAGCGCCTGCGAGATGGTGCCGGCATCGACGTACTCGAGCTCGCCGCCGAGCGGCACGCCGCGCGCGATCCGGCTCACCTTGATGCCGCGGCTGCGCAGCATCTCGGCTATATAGTGCGCCGTCGCCTCGCCCTCGTTGGTGAAATTCGTGGCGAGGATCACTTCCCGCACTTCGCCGTCGCTCACGCGCGCCTGCAAGCGGTCGAGGCCGATGTCGCGCGGCCCGACACCATCGAGCGGCGAGAGGCGCCCCATCAGGACGAAATACATTCCGGAATACGACAGGGTCTGCTCGACCATCGCGAGATCGGCCGGGGTCTCCACCACGCAGAGCAGCGTGGCGTCGCGCCGCGGCGAGCGGCATAGCGCGCAGACTTCTTCTTCGGTGAAGTTGTTGCACTTCGAGCAGCGGCGCACCGTGGCGAGCGCCTCGGCGAGCGCGTGCGCGAGCTGCTCGGCGCCGCCGCGATCGTGCTGGAGCAGATGAAACGCCATGCGCTGGGCGGAGCGCGGCCCCACGCCGGGCAGGACGCGCAAGGCTTCGAGCAGCTGCTCGAGACCTTTGGCGGAAGGGACGCTGCTGCGGGTCAAAACGGCAGCTTGAATCCGGGCGGCAGCCCCAGCCCGGCTGTCATGCCGCTCATCTTCTCGGCGATCGTGGATTCGACCTTGCGCGCAGCGTCGTTGAACGCCGCGGCGACCAGATCCTCGAGCATTTCGCGCTCGTCGCCGACGAGCGAAGGATCGATGGTGACGCGCTTGACCTCGTGCTTGCAGGTCATCTGGACCTTCACCATGCCGGCGCCCGACTGGCCTTCGACTTCCATCGTGCCCAGGCTCTCCTGCATGCGGCGCATGTTCTCCTGCATCATCTGCGCCTGCTTCATCAGCTGACCGATATTGCCTTTCATTTGCGCTCTTCCTTAATGCTCGAGTCGACGACCTTGCCATCGAACAGGTTGACGAGATCCTTCACGAAACCGTCGGACTGCACGGACTGCGCAGCGGCTGCGCGGCGCGCTTCGCGCTCGCCGGCCTGGATCGCCGCGGCGCTGTTGCCGGCGGTCTCGCCCAGCGCCACTTTGAGCATTGCCGGCGTCCCGAGATGCTGCTCGAGGGCGGCCTTCAGCTTGTCCGTGTAGCTGCGCTCGGCGAGGTAGGCCTTCGACTTCGGCACGACGAGCTCGAAGGAGTTACCGTCGCGGCGCTCAAGCTCCGCGTGGCGTGCGAGCTCGCGCGCCGCCCCGGTCAATGCGAGCTGCTGCACAAGCTCGGGCCACGTTCCGGCAGGCGCGGGCGCAGCAGCGGCCGCCGGCTTCGGCGTTCCCTTGGGCGCGGTACCGCGGCTCTGCGGCAATTCGAGCTTGCGCTCGCCCGATTCGGGACGGAAGGCGAGCATGCGAAGGAGCGTCATGACGAATCCGGCATGCTCGTCGGGCGCAAGCGGCAGGTCTTCGCGGCCCTGCAATGCGATCTGATAGTAGAGCTGCAGCGATTCTGCATCGATGCGACCCGCGAGCTCGGTGAGCCGCGCCTTGTCCGGCTCGTCCTCGAGCGTGGCGGGCACGCGCTGCGCCAGCGCTAGCCGCAGAAGCAGGCTCGCCAGCTCCGCGAGCGCAGCATCGAAGGACAGACTGCGCGCCTGCATGTCGTCGGCGACCTTCAGCGCCGCTGCCGCTTCGCCGGCGGCAATGGCGTCGACCAGGCCGAGCAAGTAACCGCGATCGATCGCACCGAGCATGTCCCCGACTCCGCGCGCCGTGACCTGTCCTGCGCCATGCGCGATCGCCTGGTCGAGCAGCGAGAGCGCGTCGCGCATGCTGCCGGCCGCGGCACGCGCGATCAAGGCGAGGGCTTCCGTCTCCGCCTCTGTGCCTTCCTGGCGCAGAACGCTCTGCAGGTGCGCCACGATGGCGGGCGGCGGCATTTGCTTCAGGTTGAACTGCAGGCAGCGGCTGAGCACCGTGACCGGGATCTTTTGCGGATCGGTCGTCGCGAGGATGAACTTCAGATGCTCCGGGGGCTCCTCGAGCGTCTTCAGCATCGCGTTGAACGCCGAGGTCGACAGCATGTGGACCTCGTCGATCACATAGACCTTGTAGCGCGCCTTGGTGGGAGCGTATTGCGCCGTTTCCAGCAACTGGCGCATCTCATCCACCTTGGTGTTGGTCGCCGCGTCGACTTCCAGCAGGTCGACGAACCGGCCCGCGTCGATCTCCGCGCAGGCGGAGCATTTGCCGCACGGCTCAGCGGTGATGCCGGTCTCGCAATTCAGGCACTTGGCGAGAATGCGGGCGAGCGTGGTCTTGCCGACGCCGCGCGTTCCGGTGAAAAGGTACGCATGGTGAAGCCGCTTTGCCTCGAGCGCGTGCCGCAGCGCGCGCACGACGTGCTCCTGGCCGACGAGGCTGGCAAAATCCTTCGGGCGCCACTTGCGCGCAAGTACTTGATAGCTCATCGGTAAAGAATAAGTGGCGAGCCTGACCCCCGGCACTTGCAGGATCCGGCTGTGGCTGCTTCCTTCCGGACCTGACCAGGTTCACCGAGCTGCAATGCGGGGAGGCCCGCCGGTTGGAATTGTAAGTCATGGGCTAAGTCAGGCCAGTGTCAGTTGACCGTAAGCCCGTGGAATGGCCGGAGGTCTACCCTCGTTGCGTCCCATCCTCCTCCATCGCATAAGCGCGATGGTTCATACGCCTGCGGCCTAAAGATCGTGGGCGTTTCTTTTTCCGTCCCTATGATGGCGCCGTGGAACCCGCCGACAGCATCGGCCGCCTCGGCTTCCTGCGCTGGTACGAGCGCCGCCTGATCGAAGGGCACGCGTGGCTGGTCTCGGGTATAGCGTGCGTGATCGCGGTAGCCGCCTGCATGGAGGAGCTCAGCTTTCGCGGTTCCTTCCTGCGCCTGCTGACCTACCTCGCCGTCGTCATTGCCGCATCGCTGACGGGCATCTACGGCTTCGTCCGGTACCAAAGAGCGCTGGCGGAGGCGGAACGCATCGGCGCGCAGGCGACTTGTCCCGGCTGTGGGACTTATGCACGCTTCAAGCTCGTTTCAGCTACGTCGGTCCGCTGTCGAAAGTGCGCCCATGAATGGCGCCTGATTCACTGAGCGTCGGTGATGCCGAACTCGCGCCGCATCTGCGCCGAAACCTTCGGATCGAACTGTTTCACGCGCTCGTACTCCGTGCGCACCTCCTCGCTACGGCCCAGCTTGGCGAGCACCGCTGCGAGGTGGTAGCCGGCGTACGGGTTGAAGGGCTGCAAGCGGGCCGCTTCGCGAAACTTCTCCACGGCCTCCTCGTAGCGCTTCTCGTGCGCGAGCGATAGCCCGAGTCCGTACCAGGCGCGGTCGAGCTTGGGATCGAGGTCGATCGCTTGCTGCATCAGCACGAGCGCGCGCCCGTGATTGCCGGCCCGCTGGTTCACGAACGCGGCATTGAAGCAAAGCGCCGCGTCATCGGGTTGCAGCTCGATCGCCTTTTCGTAAGCGGGCATCGCTTCGCTCAGCTCGCCCTGCTGGGCATGCAGGAAGCCGAGCACGCTCCATGCCTCGCCGCGCGAGGGGTCATTGCGCACGACATCGCGGAAGACACGCAAGGCACGCGCGTCGCGCCCGAAGAACAAGAGCGTCTGTGCCCACAAGTAGCGCAGCGGCTCGCGCAGGAAGCCGCTCACCGCTTGCGCTCCAGTAGCGCGCTGCAGTCATATCCCGACGCGCACATGGTCGGCAATGCCCAGAAGACGATGGCCAGCCAGAGCCACGCGACCAGCAACACGGCGACAAACGGGATGTGGGCATCGACGACGAGCCGCGGCGTAAGCCAGCGGGCCATGCGGATCACCGGATCGGTGACGACGCACAGCACCTGATAGAACAGGTTGCCCTGGCGCTTGCGCCCCGCCAGCACGAACAACAATCCCCGGCCGAGCAGAAACATGAAGGCGAGCTCGGCGAGCGCCTTGATCATGACGAGGAGGAGAAGCTCGGTGGGCATAAAAAACAAGGCCCGCTTGCGCGGGCCTTGTCGTCGATCGGACAGGCCTTACGTCCCCCGCGTCTCGATATCGCCCGACAGCACGGGATAGCGCACGTGATCGACGAGCTCCTGGACATCCGCCGCCGGCGCCGGCGTCAGCAGGCTCACCACCCAGATCGTCGCCAGGCCAATCGGCAGGCCGAATACGCCCGCCGAGATGGGGTTCATGCCGAACCACATGTATTCGGCGATGGGCTTCGTTACGCCGAACACGTCTCGCAGGAATGGATACGTCGTGCACATGTAGTACCAGCAGACGCCGAGGCCCGCGACCATGCCGGCGATGGCGCCCCACTTGTTGGCCCGCTTCCAGAACACGCCAAGCACGAGCGCTGGAAAGAACGACGAGGCCGCCAACGAGAAGGCTGCACCGACCAGGAACAGGATGTTGCCGGGCTTGTACGACGTCACCCATGCGGCGATCACCGCGACCACGAGCAGCAGCACCTTGGAGACCATCACCCGGCGTGCCGTCGGGGCCTGCGGCGCGATCATCTTGTAATACAGATCGTGCCCCAGCGCGTTGGCGATCGTCAGCAGCAAGCCGTCGGCCGTCGATAGCGCCGCCGCGAGACCGCCGGCCGCGACCAGGCCTGACACCACATAGGGCAAGCCTGCGATCTCCGGCGTGGCCAGCACGATGATGTCGCCGCCGATGGCGATTTCGGCCAGCTGCACGATACCGTCGAAGTTGAGATCCGTGATCGTCAATAACGTCGGATCCACTAATCGCCATGCCGCGGCCCACGCCGGCAGCTCGGCGTATTTGCTGCCCACGAGGTGCGAGTACACGTCGTATTTGGCGAGCACCGCAAGGCATGGCGCCGTGAAGTACAGCAGGAAGATGAAGAACAGCGACCAGAAGACGGAGGTCCTCGCCTGCCGCACGCTCGGCGTCGTGTAGTAACGCATGAGGATGTGCGGCAAGGCTGCTGTGCCGAACATCATGCAGAACACGATGCCGAGGAAGTTGCGCCGAGCGAGATCGCGTGCTTCTTCAGTGGCGCCAGGGAAAGGCGTCGCATGCGGTCGCGGCGGATTCGCGTTCGCCGCCAGGTTGGCGCGCCCGGCGAAGAATCCGGCGGCCTTCTGCGGATCCGTCGGCCAATACCCCTGCGCGTCCTGGATCGACTTGACGACATAGTCCGGCGCGTTGCTGGCCTTGGCGTCGGCCAGCTTCTTGTCCAGGAGCGCCTTGCGCTCGGCAGTGGCCTTAGGCATGTCCTTCTTGGCGGCCACCGCCTCGGCCGCCGCCTGCTTCGCCAGCGCCCTCGCCTCCTGCTCCTTCGGATCGGCCGTGATCTTCTTCTCCAGCTCGCCGACCTTCTGCAGCGTTACGCCATAGGCGAACTGCGGGATCGGAATCCCGGTGTGCTTGACGCCGAGCCAGACCACCGGCGTGAGGTAGGCGATGATCAGGATGATGTATTGCGCCACCTGCGTCCACGTCACCGCGCGCATGCCACCGAGGAACGAGCACACCAGAATGCCGCCCAGGCCGACGAACACCCCGACGCCGAACTCGAGACCCGTGAAGCGACTGGTGATGATGCCGACGCCGTAGATCTGCGCCACGACATAGGTGAACGAGCACAGGATGGCGGCAAAGATGCCGATGCTGCGAATGATGTTGCCGCCGTAGCGCGCGCCGAGGAAGTCCGGGATGGTGAACTGGCCGAACTTGCGCAGGTAAGGCGCAAGGAACAGCGCCACCAGCACGTAGCCGCCGGTCCAGCCCATCACGAACGACAGTCCGTCGAAGCCGGAGAGATACAGCGTGCCCGCCATGCCGATGAACGAGGCGGCGCTCATCCAGTCCGCACCGGTCGCCATGCCGTTGAAGAACGCGGGGACCCGGCGCCCGGCGACGTAATACTCGGCGGCATCGACCGTGCGGCTCATGATGCCGATCACCGCGTAGAGCCCGATGGTGGCAAACAGGAACCAGTAGCCGATCCACTGCCGCGACATGCCCATCTGCTCGGCAATGGCGAGCGCGATCACGAAGGCGATGAAGCCGCCCGTATAGATGCCGTAGTATTTCTTGAGCTGGTTGAAGAAAGCCCGGTTTTCCGACATCACGGCGCTCATTCGTCGTCTCCTTCGTGCACGCCGTATACCCGGTCGAGCGAGTTCATGTAGCGGGCGTAGATGAAGATGATCACCACGTAGATGATCAGCGAGCCTTGCGCGGACATGTAGAAGCCGAGCGGAAAGCCCAGGAAAGTGATGCTGTTCAGTTCCCTCGCATACCAGCCTTCGACGAAGGTGGCGATGAACCAGACGATCATGAGGATCGTGGTGATGACGAGGTTGCGGTGCCAGTACTCCCGGTGCTTTTCAGTGAGCTGCAAGCGGGGCCTCCCCTCCTAAAAAAGGACTCCGTTGAGACGGAAATTTCTTCGCGGGTGGATGCTTGCATTAATCTTAAGAACGCGCAAATCAGAGCACGCCTGCGGCACTGCACAAACCGCCTAGAAGCATCGACCCGAAAGCGCTGAAAACCCAAGCGGCCGCGACCAGCAGAGAGGCTTCGGACTCGCGGCAATCGAGGAGCTGCTGCACGCCAAGGTAAGCCAGTGCAAAAGAGTGCAGCAACGCGACCACCGGGACGATGGCGAACGGCGGGAACGTCAGGAGAAACCACGACAGCAGCACCGGGGTGCTCGCGTACGCAGCCACGGCCATCGACCGGTTCCACGACCGGCGCGCGTCGAACCATGGCGCGAGCGCGAAGAAACCCAGCGCGAGGATGACGACCGCCGCCAGCGAAAGGAAAACCGTTTGCGATGAAGGCCAGGGCACCGCGCACAGCGCGGCAAACGGCAGCACTTGCACGAGAAGCGACGCCATCCAGCTCGGCTGCGCAGCGCGCACGTCTTCCCAGGCGCGCGTCGGCGAGTAGATGATGCGTAACGAAGGAAGAAGGCGCGGAATGGCGGAGAGAGTGGGATTCGAACCCACGATGCGCTATTAACGCATACACGCTTTCCAAGCGTGCGCCTTAAGCCGCTCGGCCATCTCTCCAGGCGCCAGTCCTCGGATTCTAGCGAAAAGCGTCATGCCGGCGTCCATCGTCCCGCACGCGCCGCCCGGAGCACGGCACCGACCGTCGAGAAGCCTTGGCGCAGGGCTTCGGCGAGGGCGACCTGGAAAAGCTGTGCCGTGGCGTACGCATCGCCGAGCGCGTCGTGCCGCAGGCCGTGGGCGATGCCGAAGACGGAAAGCCAGGCGTCGAGCGTCGCCTCCCGGTTGCCGAGCTGTGGGAAAGCGACCGGCAGGAGTTGCGCGAGGTCGAGCCACGAGCCGCGATCGCGTCGCCGGGCCCGCTGCGCCGCGCGCCGGATGAAAGCCTGGTCGAAAGCGGCCCGATAGGCGACGCGCGGCGAATCGCCGGCAAAAGCAAGGAAGGCCGACAGCGCGCCCGTGGGCGCGGCGCCGCTGGACTGCCTCTCCTTGCCGATGCCATGCACGAGGATGTTCTCCCGGCCGCTCGTCTGCTCCTGGCGCAGCATCGTCGAGAAACAGTCGCTCGGCACGATGCGCTGCGCCTTTACCGCCACGGCGGCCAGCGAGATCAGGCTGTCGCGGCTCGGCTCGAGGCCGCTCGTTTCGCAATCCACGATGATCCACCGGGCCTCGGCGGCCGGCTCGCGCCCCATGCCGAACATTTCGCCTAGCCATGCGCTCACAACGCAAAGTCCAGGCGCAGGCGCTGCTGCAGGCGGCCGGCGAAGCGAAACGCTTCCTTGAGGACGCGCCGGTCGACTGAATTGAGCGACGCGGGGTCGACCCTATTCTCGCCGCCGGGAGTCGGCCGCTCGAAGAACTGGCGCCGCAGCCGGAACGCCTGAATGACGCGGAAGGCCTCGATCGCGGCCTCCGCCTCCTCCGAGGGCATTGCCCCGCTCCTGGAGGCGACGAGCAGCCGCTCCGTGGTCGACGTCTGCGAAAGCCGATGGCCAAGTGACCAGACGCGAGCCGCGTCGACGAAGATCCGGCTGCCGTGCAGCTTGAGGTCGATGGTGCCGCGAAAGGCGCCGTCATGTTCCGTTTCCAGACCTCCCAGTACCCCGAGCGGCGGCCGCACTTCCAGCGCGTTCGACGCCATGGCGCGCAGGAAAGCCGGATTCGCGGCAGCCCGCTCGAGGATGTCGTCGCGCAGCTCGCGGGCGAACTGCGGTTCGCCCGCCACGGCGCGCAGGTCGAAAAAAATCGCGGCGTTGAGCAACGCCGCGGGAACCGGGTTGCGAATCCAGTCGGCAAAGGTGTCGCGCCATTTCGAAAGCGGAAGGCACCAGCGTGGGTTGCCCGCCATGACGCCGCCCTTGCAGAGGGGGAAGCCGCAGCGATCGAGCGCCTGATTCACGTCGGCGGCAAAAAGCAGAAACGCTGTTACGTCGGCGTCTTCCTCGAGAATCAGGCCATTGTCCTGGTCCGTGGCGAGCGTCTGCTCGGAACGGCCTTCGCTGCCGAACGCGAGCCAGCAATAGCGGCCGGCCAAAGCGTGCTTAGCCTCGGCAATACGAATCGCGGCCTGGACCAGGGTATCGTTAAGCGATGCGATGATCGCGCTGAGGTGGACGGCCTCCATGCCGTGCGCGAGAAGATGGCCGGTCAGGTCGCGCACATCGACCGCTGCGGCCACCAGGGCATTGAAATCCGCGGCCCCGCGCAGCGCTTTCGACACACGCCCGACGCTGATCCGCTGCAGCGCATAGAGATCGCGCTCGGACACGACGCCGAACAGGCGGCCTTCGTCGACGACGACGATATGGCGGATGCCGCGCCGGGCCATCGCCTGCGCAGCGGCGTGGGCGGGCGCCGTCGCTTCTGCCGTCTCGGGCGGTATGCTCATCACCTTTGCAATCGGCGTATCCAGGCCGATTTCCGCGAGCGCTACGCGGTCGAGCAGGTCAACGTTGGTGAAGATGCCGACTGGGACGCGGTCCTGATCGGCAATTACGATGGAGCCGACCCGATGCTTGCTCATCGCCTGCAGTGCCTCCCGGATCGGTGTCGCCGGCGCGCACGCCACCGCCGGCGCGCGGCAGACGGTGCGCAGCGGCTCCATCAGCCGGCCCTCGTCGATCAGCTTCTCGCCCGCCTGCGCCCGCAGCACGCGGCGCGACTGATCGACAAGGGCGGCGAGGTGATCGGTGCAGAACGCTCGAAATGGCGCACTCGTGTCGAGCAGGTGCCGCACATCCTCTTCGGCGAGCTCGTAGGTGAAGACATCGCCGGCGGCGACGTAGTGATAGGCCGTCGCACGCCGGCCGAGGAGCGCACCCACTGGAAAACATTCGCCCGGCCCGTGCACCAGGTCGACCAGTTCCTCGCGAGGCAGCTCGGCGGCGGCGCGGACGTTCACCACGCCCTGCTTGACGATATGCAGGACCCTCGCCCGACCCGACGTCGGGCCGATGATTTCCTCGCCCTTGTGGAAATAAGCGAGGCTCGCCCGTGCGCCAATCCATTCCAGCACCTCCGCGCCCATGCTGTCGAACGGCGGATGCGGCCGCAGCGTCTCGGCCGCGACGCGGGCGAGAAGCGCTGTGCCGTCGTGCTTCAAGTGCTGTGCTTCAGTTGCTCCAGGATGGCCGGATTCTCGAGCGTCGACACGTCCTGCGTGATCGCCTCGCCTTTCGCGATGGCGCGCAGCAGCCGGCGCATGATCTTGCCCGAGCGGGTCTTGGGCAGGTTGTCGCCGAAGCGGATGTCCTTCGGCTTCGCGATGGCGCCGATCTCCTTCGCCACCCACTGGCGCAGCTCTTCGGCGATCTTCTTCGCCTCCTCGCCCGTCGGCGTCGGCCGCTTGAGCACCACGAAGGCGCAGATCGCCTCGCCGGTCAGCTCATCGGGCTTGCCGACGACCGCCGCTTCGGCCACCAGCTTTGAATTGGCGACCAGCGCCGACTCCACTTCCATCGTGCCGAGCCGGTGACCGGAGACATTCAACACGTCGTCGATGCGGCCGACGATGCGGAAGTAGCCCTCCTCGTCCATGCTCGCGCCGTCGCCGGCGAGATAGAGCTTGCGCTTGAAGTCCTCCGGCCAGTAGGTCTTGGTGTAGCGCTCCGCATCGCCCCAGATGGTGCGCAACATCGCCGGCCAGGGACGGCGGATGACGAGAATGCCGCCTTTGCCGCGTCCCACGGAGGTGCCGGTTTCGTCGACTACGTCGGCAAAAATGCCCGGCAGCGGGAGGGTTGCAGAGCCCGGCTTCGTCGGCGTGACCCCAGGCAGCGGCGAGATCATGTGCCCGCCCGTCTCCGTCTGCCACCACGTATCGACGATCGGGCAGCGGCCGCGTCCGACCGTTTCGTGGTACCACATCCACGCTTCCGGGTTGATCGGCTCGCCGACCGTGCCCAGGATGCGTAGCGAAGAGAGATCGTATTTCTTCGGCAGCTCGCCACCGGCCTTGATGAGCGAGCGGATCGCGGTCGGCGCCGTGTAGAACACGTTCACCTTGTGGTCCTGGATAATCTGCCAGAAGCGTCCCGCGTCGGGATACGTCGGCACGCCTTCGAACATCACGGCGGTGGTGCCGACCGCGAGCGGGCCGTACGTGATGTAGCTGTGCCCGGTCACCCAACCTACGTCCGCCGTGCACCAGAACACGTCGCTCGGCTTGTTGTCGAAGACCCACTTCATGGTGAGCGCGCACCACAGCAGGTAGCCGCCCGTGGAGTGCTGGATGCCTTTCGGCTTGCCGGTGGAGCCCGACGTATAGAGGATGAAGAGCGGGTGCTCGGCGTTGACATTTACCGGGTCGCAGGTTTCCGGCTGGCCTTTCACGACGTCGTCCCACCATTTGTCGCGCGGCGCCTGCATCGACACGGCGCTGCCTGTGCGCTTGTAGACGATCACGTTGCGCACCTTCTCGCAGCCGCCCATGGCGAAGGCTTCGTCCACTACCGGCTTCAGCGGTATTTCCTTCCCGCCACGGAACTGTCCGTCCGCGGTGATCACTTCCGTCGCGCCCGCGTCGATGATGCGCTCCTGCAGCGACTTCGCCGAGAAGCCCCCGAACACCACGGAGTGCGTTGCGCCGATCCGCGCGCACGCCTGCATGGCGACGACGACCTGGATCGACATCGGCATGTAAATGAGCACGCGATCGCCGAGCTTCACGCCGTGCGCATGCAACGCGTTCGCCATGCGGCAGACGCGGCGGTGAAGCTCCTTGTACGTGATCTTCGTGACCTGCCCGTCGTCGGCCTCGAAGATGATGGCGACCTTGTCGCCTTGCGTCTTCAGGTGCCGGTCGAGGCAGTTGTACGAAGCGTTCAGCTCGCCGTCGTAAAACCAGCGGAAAAAAGGCGCCTTTGATTCGTCGAGCACCTTGGTAAATGGCTTCGACCATGAAAGCGTCTCGCGCGCGAGCCGGCCCCAGAAGCCTTCGAAATCGCGCTCCGCCTCGGCGACGAGGCTGCGATAGGCCTCCATGCCGGAGATGTTCGCCTGCTTGACGAATGCAGGAGACGGCGGGAAGACGCGCTTTTCCTGCAGCACCGATTCGATGGTCGATGACATGCTTCTCCTCCTAAAGGTTCACGGCGAATACAATCACCAAATCAATAGGCTGTAAAGCGCTTCGGCTCTTGTGCTGTGCTACAGTGGCATGGCCTTTCGCAACAAGAAACGAATCCCATGACCGTCATCCGGAAAGCCGACCTCGTTCAGAGCGTCGCCGACGCCCTGCAATTTATTTCGTATTACCACCCGGCCGATTACATCCGCGCTCTTGCGCGCGCCTACGAGCGCGAACAATCGCCCGCGGCGAAGGACGCGATCGCGCAGATCCTCACCAACTCGCGCATGTGCGCCGAGGGCCACCGGCCGATCTGCCAGGACACCGGCATCGTCAACGTGTTCCTCAAGGTCGGAATGGGCGTGCGCTTCGACTTCGACGGCTCGCTGCAGGAGGTGATCGACGAAGGCGTGCGCCTCGCCTACCTGAATCCAGACAACAAGCTGCGCGCCTCGGTCCTCGATGAATCGGACTTTGGGCGCAAGAACACGCGCGACAACACGCCGGCGGTGCTCAGCGTCGAGCTGGTGCCGGGCGACGAGGTCAGCGTCGACATCGCCGCCAAGGGCGGCGGCTCGGAAGCGAAATCGAAGTTCGCGATGCTCAATCCATCCGACTCGATCGTCGAATGGGTGCTGAAGACCGTGCCCACCATGGGCGCCGGCTGGTGCCCGCCCGGCATGCTCGGCATCGGCGTCGGCGGCACGGCGGAAAAAGCGATGTTGATGGCCAAGGAATCGCTCATGGAGCCGATCGACATGGCGGAGCTCAAGGCGCGCGGACCGAAAAGCAAGATCGAGGAAATGCGCGTCGAGCTGTACGACAAGGTCAATGCACTCGGCATCGGCGCACAGGGCCTGGGCGGCTTGTCCACGGTGCTCGACGTGAAGATCCGCACCTACCCTGCGCATGCGGCGAATCGCCCGGTGGCCATGATCCCGAATTGCGCGGCGACGCGACATGCGCATTTCGCTCTCGACGGTTCCGGCCCCGCGGAGCTCGAGGCACCGAAGCTTTCCGACTGGCCCGCGGTCACGTGGACGCCGGATGCGAAGTCCCGTCGCGTGGACCTCGACCGGCTGACGAAGGCCGAAGTCGCTTCGTGGAAGCCCGGCGAACGGTTGCTCCTGAACGGCAAGATGCTCACCGGCCGAGACGCCGCGCACAAACGGATCCAGGACATGCTGGCGCGGGGCGAGAAACTTCCCGTGGACTTCACCAATCGCGCGATCTATTACGTCGGGCCGGTCGATCCGGTGCGCGATGAAGTGGTTGGGCCCGCGGGTCCGACGACCTCGACGCGCATGGACAAGTTCACGGACATGATGCTCGCCAGGACCGGGCTTGCGGTGATGATCGGCAAGGCCGAACGCGGGCCGGCCGCCATCGAGGCGATCCGCAAGCACAAGGCCGCGTACCTGATGGCCGTTGGCGGCGCCGCCTACCTGGTTGCCAAGGCCATCCGCAAGTCGCGCGTGCTCGCCTTCGAGGACCTCGGGATGGAAGCGATCTACGAATTCGACGTGCAGGACATGCCGGTGACGGTCGCTGTGGATGCGAAGGGCGAAGCCGTGCACAGCACCGCGCCCGCCGAGTGGTCGAGGAAAATCGTCGAGCTCAAGCTCCCTGTAACGGCTGCCTGAGCAGGGGTGGGGCCCCCTGCGCTTGTAAGAACCAACTGGCGCGGTATCTGGGCCGTCTTCGCCGGCGGCCTGGTCGCTGGCGCGTACATGACCAAAGTGCCGCCGGCGCTGCCGCAGATGCGCGCCGAGCTCGGCCTTACGCTGGTCGAGT
>DATDCR010000628.1:0-8640 GCA_036524215.1 Burkholderiales bacterium | reverse complement strand
AGCGCGGGCCATTGCACGGCCAGCTCGTCGAGCGAGTGCTTGAGGATGTTGGCGATCGTCTCGACGTTCGGCAGCGCGAAATGCATGACGAGGTCGGCGCGCGAGAGGAAGGCGTCGTCGATCGCGTCGATGAAGTTGGTGGTGGTGACGAAGAGCACCGAGGGCAGCGACTTGGCGATGGCGTCGATGCCGAGCATCACCGCATCGGTCGCGCGGTGCACGTCCACCGGATTGGTCTCGAACGAGGCGCTGGTGCGCCGCACGGCGAAGCTCTCGACCTCGTCAATGAGGACCACGGTGTGCGGGCGCCGCGCCGCGAGCTCGGGAATGGTGTCCTGCAGCAGGCGCATGATGTTGCGCTGGCTCTCGCCCAGCATGTCGCTCGGAAAGGCGTGCGGATTGATCTCCACCAGAGTGGTCGCGCCTTCGCGCGCGAGTGCCAGCGCGGCGACCTGGGCGAGACCGCGACCTAGCGTGGTCTTGCCCGTGCCCGGCGGGCCGGCGAGCACGATCAGGCCGTGCGGCAGGCCGGCGAGCTGCGACAGCTTGCGTCCATGCTTCAGCGTGACGAGCGCCTGCGAGAGCAGCCGTTCCTTCACCTGCTGCGGGACGATGATGGCGTCCCAATCCTTGTCGTGATGGTCGGCCGGCAGGACGTGCAGCGACATCACGCCCGGGGGCAGGGCAGGTGCCTGAGCCATCAGGAAAGAATCAGGGACAGACCACGATTTTTTCCGCCTCGATCGGCGTGAAAAACGTGGTCTGTCCCTGATTTTGTTGGGTGGTTCATCAACCTTCCGGGCGCTTGTCGTCAGGCCATTCGATCTTGGCGACTTCCTGCATCGAGAGCAGAGTGTCCTCCGCCTCCTCGAAAAGCACCATCGGGTCCATCAGCGCGCGCATCGTCTCGAGGATCGAGTCGAACATGTGCACGCGCACGAGGCGCGCCTGGTTGTGCGGATCGTCGTTGAAGTGCTGGTGCCAGAGGAAGTGGTCGACGATGATGAGGTCGCCCTTCTTCCAGCGGTGATGCTGTCCCTGGTCGGGCGCGGTGCCCATGAAGCTGTGGCCGTAGCCTTCGACCACATAGAGCCACGCCTCGCCGGGGTGGCGGTGCAGCGATTGGGTCTTGCCGGGGGCGAACTGGATCATCACCTGCGTGATGCCCGAGGCCTCGCTGCCGATCGCTCGGTCGACGAGAAACTTGGTGCGCGTGCCGCGCGGTGTGGCGAGCAGATCCTGCTCGTCATAAGGTGTATGGATACGGCCGCTTCTGCGCTTCTTCGCCTCTCTTGCCAACCGCCTCAAGCGCCGGGCGTAGGGATCATCCCCCTCGGGCCCCTCGGTAAAGGTGGGTTTCGGCGGCAGCTTTGCGAACGGCTCGTGCCCGCGGTCCTCGAGGAGCGACATGCCGAGCGTCCAGAGCATCGGCTCGGAGGAATAGCTCATGAAACGCGCCGGCTTCGTGCCCTCGTTGCCGTGGCGGTGCCAGCTCCAGGCCGGGATGTGGATCGCGTCCCACGGCTTCCAGTCGTAACGCACGCCGTCGACCTCGGTCCAGCCCGAGCCTTCGACGACGAAGGTCTGCGCGTCCCAGGAATGGCGATGCACGGTGGTGGTGACGCCGGGATCGATCTCGTGCACCAGCGCATCGAGGCAGCGCGTCGGCGAGTCGCCGTCCCAGCCCATGTAGACGCCGCTGCGCTGGCCGCGCGCCATGGGCTTGAGCGCGACGTCTTCGCGGCGGATCACGGTGCGGCGGTTCTTGCGCCAGTCCTCGAGAAACTCGGCGCGGCGCTTCTTCTGGATGTGGTAATGCGTGACGGCCGTCGTGGTCTTGGTGCTCATCGGCGGGTTTCGAGTTCCGTATGGAAGAACCGTGTTCCGGCGCGGGTCAGTTCACCATAGAATCGCCGCCATGGCAACGGCGGCGATCGACAGTCTTGCGCTGGCAGCACTGGTCTTCGTTCTCGGATTGAAGCACGGCTTCGATCCCGATCATCTGGTGGCGATCGACGGCTTCGCGCGCGCCGCCGCCCGCACGCGGCCGCGCTTCGCGCGCTGGGCGGGCGTGTTCTTCTCCCTCGGCCACGGCGCCATCGTCACCGCCACGGCGTTTGCGGTCGCGCTCGCGGCCGCGCAATGGCAGTTGCCGGCATGGCTCGAGCCGCTCGGCGCGACGATCTCGATCGGCGTGCTCCTCGCCCTCGGCACGGCCAACCTCGCTTTGCTGTGGCGCTCGCCGCGCGGCAGCCGCGTCGCGCTGGTCGGCCTGCGGGGCCGCTGGCTCGGGCCGCGGCTCGCCGAGGCCAGCCATCCCGCGGTGATGGCCGCGGTCGGCGCCGCCTTTGCGCTCTCGTTCGACACGCTCAGCAACGTGCTGCTCTTCTCGATCGGCGGCGCCGCGGCGAGCGCGCTCTTCGCGCTTCTCCTGGGCGTGCTCTTCACGCTCGGCATGGTGGCGACCGACGCGCTGAACGGCTGGTGGGTGGCGCGCATGGTCCTCGCGGCCGACGCCAAGGCGGCGGCCGCATCGCGCTGGATGAGCCTCGCGGTCGGCGTGCTCTGCCTGACGATCGCCGGCGGCGGGCTTGCCGCCTACGCGCTGCCCGAGCTCGGCGCGCACATCGCACGCTATTCGCCGCTCCTCAGCATCTCCAGCCTGGCGGCGATCCTCGCCGTGGCGCTGATCGGCACGCGAGTCCGCAAAGGAGCCGCCTGATGCAAGCCCCGGCCAAAGCGGCAAAGGCGCGCCTGTCGTCGGTCGCAAACTCGATCCGTTTGCTCACCTCGTTTTCCGGCGAGGAGGACGAGCTCGCGATCACGGCGCTCGCGCACCGCCTCGGTCTCGCCAAGAGCACCGTGCACCGCCTCGCCGCCACGCTTGCCGCCGCCGGCTTCCTCGAGCAGAACAGCGACAACGGCCGCTATCGCCTCGGCGTCGCGCTCTTCGAGCTCGGCGCGCTCGTGCGCCGCCGCATGGACGTCGCCAACGAGGCGCGGCCGCACCTGCGCGAGCTGCTGGAGAAGACCGGCGAGACGGTGCAGCTCGGCATCGTCGACCACTACAGCGTGCTCTACGTCTACGAGATGGAAAGCCGCCACGCGATCCGCATGGCCGCCGCGGTCGGCGCGCGCGCGCCGCTGCATTGCACGGCCGTCGGCAAGGTGCTGCTTGCCTTCCAGGATGCGGACTACGCGCGCGAGGCGCTCGCGCGCGGGCTGACGGCGTTCACGCCGAAGACCGTCACGCGCCGCGACGCCGTGCTGGCGATGCTGGAGGAGGTGCGGCGGCACGAATACGCCGTCGACGACGAGGAGAGCGAGGAGGGGCTGCGCGCCATCGCGGCGCCGGTGCGCAACCACAATGGCCTCGTGATCGCGGCCCTCGGCGTCGCCGCGCCCGTGCAGCGCATGAGCAAGCGCGAGATGCAGACCGCCGTTCCGGTGGTGATGGCGACCGCGCGCGCCGTGTCGGCGCGGCTCGGCTACCAGCAGGCGCGGCGCAGGGCCGCCGGATAGCCATGGCGGGCAACGAAGGCAAGAAGCCCCACACGCTCGCCGATCACGTCTACGGCAGCGACTACGACCACGTGCACGACGACGATGGGGCCGACCACGATCACGACCATGACCACGACGCCGAAGCCGCCGGGCCGCTGGAGGAGAACGCGCTCTGGCTGCAGGACAACATCTCGCTCGTCAGCGTGGGCATCGACATCGGCTCCTCCGGCACGCAGGTCATCTTTTCGCGCCTGCACATGCGGCGCCTCGGCGAGGAGCTCTCGAGCCGCTACTTCGTGGTCAAGCGCGAGACGCTGCACGAGTCGCCGGTCGCGCTCACGCCCTACCTCGACGAGGTGCGCATCGACGAGCAGGCGATCGGCCGCATCATCGACGACGCCTACCACGGCGCCGGCCTGCACCCCGACCAGATCGACACCGGCTCGGTGATCCTCACCGGCGAGGCGCTGCGCCGCGAAAACGCGCGCGCGATCGGCGAGCTGCTGGCCGAGATCGGCGGCGAGTTCGTCTGCGCCACCGCCGGCCACCACATGGAATCGATGCTTGCCGCCTACGGCTCGGGCGCCGCCAAGGTGTCGCACGACGAGGACCTGCACCTCCTCAACATCGACATCGGCGGCGGCACGACCAAGCTCGCGCTGGTCGAGCACGGCCGCGTCGTCGAGACGGCGGCGATCCACATCGGCGGCCGGTTGCTCGTCGTCGACGAGGCGGGCCGCATCACGCGCCTCGATCCACAGGGAAAGAAGCTGGCGGCACACGCAGGCTTCGCCTGGTCCCTCGGCACGAGCGTGACGCCGGAAGAGCTGGACCGCGTCGCGGAGTCCATGGCGGAAAGCCTTTGCGCGGCGATCCTCCAGCGCGGCGGCGAGCTCTACCTGACCGAGCCGCTCTCGAGCCTCGCGCACATCGACGGCATGATGTTCTCCGGCGGCGTCGGCGAATACCTCTACGAGCGCGAGACGCGCGATTTCGGCGATCTCGGCCGCCGTTTGGGTCTTGCCCTTCAAAAAAGATTAAAGGCGGGGAGCTTGCCTTGGCGGCTGCTGCCGGCGGGCGAGTGCATCCGCGCCACGGCTTTCGGCGCTTCCGAGTACAGCGTGCAGCTTTCGGGCAATACGGTGTTCGTGTCGCAGCCGGGCGAGCTCCTGCCGCGGCGCAATCTGCAGGTGCTGCAGCCGCCGCTGCATCTGCACCACGAGATCGATGCGTCGAAGGTGGCGGCGGGGATCCGCGAGCATTTCAAGGCCTTCGACGTGGTGGAAGGCGAGAACGAAGTGGCGCTCGCGCTGCGCTGGGGCGGCGCGCCTTCCTTCGAGCGCCTCTCGGCGCTCGCGAAGGGCGTGGTGGCGGCGTTGCCGCGCACGGTGCGCGAGGGCAAGCCGATCTTCCTCATCCTCGACGGCGACGTGGCGCAGACGCTGGGCGCGATCCTCAAGGAGGACATGAAGCTCGCCTCCGAGGTGCTGGTCATCGACGGCATCGCGCTGCGCGACTTCGACTACATCGACCTGGGGCGCATCCGCATGCCGTCCTACACGGTGCCGGTGACCATCAAGTCGCTCGTCTTCAGCCAGGATCCGCGCGTGCCGCACCGGCACCCGCAGCATCACCACCACCATGACCACGGGCACCATCACCACTGACGCACCGGCATTCGGGGCGCGGCCGCGCTTCGATGCGAAGTGGCTGATCATCGCCGCCTGCGTGCTGCTCGTCGTGTACCTCGGCGTGGTGCCGCTCGGCTTCCTGCTCTGGCAGAGCTTCCTCACGCCGCAGAGCGCGGCGAAGGCGGCCGAATTCACGCTCGGCAACTACCGCGACGCCTACGCCTCGGCGGAGACCTGGATCCTGTTCTGGAACTCGCTCAAGTTCGCGATCGGCGCGGCGGCGGTGGCGTTCGTGGTCGGCACGCTGCTCGCCTGGATGAACGAGCGCACCAACACGCCGTTCAAGGCGCTGTTCTACGCGCTTTCGGTGATCCCGCTCATCATCCCGGGGATCCTGTTCACCGTGGCGTGGATCCTTCTCGCCAGCCCGAAGATCGGGCTCATCAACCTCGCGCTGCAGAAGGTGTTTGCGACCGACGCGGTGTTCCTCAACGCCTATTCGCTCGCCGGCATGATCTGGGTCGACGGCCTGCACTACTCGCCGGTCGCCTTCCTCCTCATGACCGCAGCGTTCCGCGCCATGGACCCGGCGCTCGAGGAGTCGGCGATCATGAGCGGCGCGAGCGTGCTGCAGGTGCTGCGCCGCGTGACGCTGCCGCTCGCCTGGCCGGCGGTGTTCGCCACGCTCCTCATCCTCTTCGTGCGCGCGATCGAGTCGTTCGAGGTGCCGGCGCTGCTCGGCCTGCCGGTGGGCATCCAGGTCTTCACCTCCGCGATCTACGAGGCGATGCACCGCTATCCGAGCCAGACGGGACTCGCCTGCGCGTACGCGGTGACGCTGCTCCTCATCACCAGCTTCGGCGTGTACGGGCAATCGCGCCTGTCGAGCCGCGGCAGCCGCTATGCGACGATGACCGGCAAGGGCTTTCGGCCGCGGACGATCGACCTCGGCCCGTGGCGCTATCTGGCGTCGGCGATCTTCCTCGTCTACTTCCTGCTGATCGTCGTGCTGCCCTTCGCGGTGCTGCTGTGGTCTTCGCTGCAGCCCTTCTATGCCGTGCCGTCGATGGCGGCGCTGAAGCGCCTGACGCTCGACCCATACCGCACGATCCTCGCTTACCCGGGCCTCGCGCGCTCGGTGTGGAACAGCCTGCTGCTCGGCGTGGTCGCGGCGACGCTGATCATGCTCGTCACGTCGGTGATCTGCTGGATCGTGGTGAAGACGCGCCTGCCGGGACGGTGGCTCCTCGACAACGTCGCCTCGCTGCCGATGGTGTTCCCGGGCATCGTGCTCGGCCTCGCCATCATGGTGCTCTATCTCTACGTGCCGATCGGCGTGTACGGCACGATCTGGATCATGCTGATCGCCTACATCACGCGCTTCATGCCGTACGGGCTGCGCTACAACACCACCTCGATGCTGCAGATCCACAAGGAGCTGGAGGAGTCCGCGGCGATGAGCGGCGCGTCGTGGACCACCACCTTCCGGCGAGTCATCCTGCCGCTGCTCAAGCCGGGCCTCATCGCCGGCTGGATCTACATCATGATCGTGTCGGTGCGCGAGCTGTCGAGCTCGATCCTGCTCTACAGCCCGGGCAACGAGGTGCTGTCGATCCTCGTGTGGGAGCTGTGGGAGAACGGCCAGTACGTCGAGCTCTCGGCGCTCGGCGTGATGTTCATCCTCGCGCTCTTCGTGCTGGTGCTGGTCGCGCAGTGGGTCGGGCGCCGGTTCGGAATCAAGGAGCATTGATGCTGATCGTCAGCGGGCTATGCACCGATTACCAGGGCGAGCGCGGCCAGGCGATCCGCGCCGCCCACGAGGTCGGCTTCGAGGTGCCGCAGGGCAAGCTCTTCACGCTCCTCGGGCCGAGCGGCTGCGGCAAGACCACCACGCTGCGCTCGATCGCCGGTCTCGAGCGGCCGCGGCTGGGGGAGATCCGCGTCGGCGGCGAGGTGGTCTATTCCTCGGCGCAGAACGTCTTCGTGCCACCCAACCAGCGCGGCCTCGGCATGGTGTTCCAGTCCTACGCCATCTGGCCGCACATGACGGTGTTCGAGAACGCGGCTTTCCCGCTGCGCGTCTCCCAGAAGAAGAGACTGGGCGCGAAGGAGATCCGGGAGAAGGTGCATCGCGTGCTCGACGTCGTCGCGCTCGGCGAGCTCGCCGAGCGGGAAGCGACCAAGCTCTCCGGCGGCCAGCAGCAGCGCCTGGCGCTCGCTCGCGCGCTCGTCATGGAGCCGCGCGTGCTGCTCCTCGACGAGCCGCTCTCCAACCTCGACGCCAAGCTGCGCGAGCGCATGCGCTTCGAGCTGAAGCGCCTGCAGCGCGAGCTCGGCATCACCACCGTCTACGTCACGCACGACCAGAGCGAGGCGCTCGCGCTGTCGCATTCGATCGCCGTGATGAACGCCGGCCACATCGAGCAGATGGGCACGCCGCGCGAGATCTACGAGCGGCCGGCGACGCAGTTCGTCGCCAACTTCGTCGGCAGCACCAACTTCCTGCGCGGCACGGTGCGCGGCCCGCAGGGCAGCGATTTCTATCAGGTGGACTCGGAGATCGGGCCGCTCAAGGCGGCGAGCGGGGAAGCCCTTGCCGCGGGGCAGACGGTGCTGCTCTCGGTGCGCCCCGAGGACGTCGAGCTCACGGAGGCGCGCCCGCAGGGCGAGAACGTGTTCGAGGGCCGCGTCGACCAGAAAGTGTTCCTCGGCGAGGCGGTGGACTTCCAGGTCGTGATCCTGGAGCGCGCGCTGCAGTCGCGCGCCCATCCTTCGCTGCGCACGCAGGTCGGCAAGCCGATCTGGCTGCGCATCGATCCGGAAAAATGCGTGGCACTTAAGGGGAATGCGCAATGAGCGCGACTCGCTGGGCGTCGGACGTCATCGTCGATCTGCTGCACGCGTACGACCTGCCGTACGCGTCCCTCAACCCGGGGGCCTCGTACCGCGGGCTGCACGACTCGATCGTCAACTACGGCGGCAACCGCCCGCTGATGATGCTCTGCCAGCACGAGGAGACGGCGGTGCAGATCGCCCACGGCTATGCCAAGGCGAGCGGCAAGCCGATGGTCGCCATCCTGCACAACCTGGTCGGGCTGCTGCACGCGAACATGGCGATCTACTACGCCTACGCCGACCGCGCGCCGGTGTTCATCATCGGCGCCACCGGCCCGATGGACGAGACCAAGCGCCGGCCGCGCATCGACTGGATCCACACGGCGCAGGTGCAGGGCGAGGCGGTGCGCGCTTACACGAAGTGGGACTACCAGCCGACCGTGATCGGCGGCGTGCCGGAGGCCTTCGCGCGCGGCTACGGCGTGATGATGACCGAGCCGCGCGGCCCGATCTACATGTGCTACGACGCGTGGCTGCAGGAGCAGCCGCTCGACCACCTCGTGCCGCTGCCGCCGCCCGGCGCGGCGAAGGTGCCGAGCCGCATCGGGCCCGATCCTTCGGCACTTTCACAGGCTTGTGAGCTCATCGTGAAAGCAAGGCGGCCGGTCAT
>DATDCR010000627.1:0-5544 GCA_036524215.1 Burkholderiales bacterium | reverse complement strand
GAAGAACGGCTACGACAAGGTGTTCGCCACCAACGTGACCATCTGCGGCTCGGTGCAGGCGATCCTCGTGCCGCCTTCGCACAACTCGATCATCTACTCGATCGCCACCGGCGGCACCGTATCGATCGCGGCGCTCTTCATGGCCGGCGTGTTCCCGGGGCTTCTTTTCGGCGCGTGCATCGTCGCTCTGGTCCTCATCACCGCGCGCAGGCGCGGATTCCCCGCGAGCGAGGCGATCCCGCTGCGCCAGGCGCTGAAGATCGCGCTCGATGCCGTGTGGGGCCTCATCACCATCGTCATCATCCTCGGCGGCATCCTTTCGGGCGCATTCACCGCCATCGAGTCCGGCGCGGTGGCCTGCGTCTACGCGCTCTTCTGCACCATGGTGATCTACAAGGAATACCGCTGGCGCGACCTGCCGCGCCTGGTGCATCGCGTGACGAAGACCGTCGCCATGGTGATGATGGTGATCGGCTTCGCCGCCGGCTTCGGCTACCTGATGGCGATCATGCAGCTGCCGGCCAAGGCGACGGCGCTCTTCCTCGCCTTCACCGACAACAAGTACGTGATGCTGATGCTGATCAACGTCCTGCTCCTCCTTCTCGGCACGTTCATGGACATGGCGCCGATGATCCTGATCTGCACGCCGATCATGCTGCCGGTGGTGAAGGCGATGGGCGTCGACCCGGTGCACTTCGGCATGATCATGCTGCTCAACCTCGGCATCGGCCTCATCACGCCGCCGGTCGGGCCGACGCTCTTCGTCGGCTGCGCGATCGGCAAGGTGACGATAGAAGAGGTCTCGCGCGAGCTTTGGCCCTTCTATGGGGCCATGTGCACGGCGCTCCTGATCGTCACCTACTTTCCCGGGCTCTCCTTATGGCTACCCCGCGCCCTCGGCTACTAAAAGGGGTCAGAGCAATTTTCCTGAAATACTTGTAACCGGAAAATTGCTCTGACCCCTTTTTCTATTGTCGATGCCCATATGCACCTGTGGGACCCGGGGGCGCATTACTACCCGTGGCTATGCGATCCGCAGCACATCGCGTTCCGCTATGGCGACTATAGCGCGTTGAAGAAACCATACCTGCCGGCCGATTACCGCGCCGACAGCGCCGGCTGGCCGGTCGAGCGCACGGTGTATATCGAAGCCGAATGGGATCCGCGCGATCCGCTCGGGGAGATGAGCTTCATCGCGCACGTTCGTCGGGATGGCGGCTTTCCCAGCGTGGCGATCGGGCAGGCATGGCTCGATCGCGACGACTGCGCAGCGGTGCTCGAGTCGCACGCGCGGCGCGGATTCGTGCGCGGCGTGCGGCACAAGCCCAAGCCGGGACAGATGGACGAGGCGCGCTGGCGCGCGGGGTATGCGAGGCTCGCGCCGCTCGGCCTCCACTTCGAGCTACAGGCGCCGTGGGCCCAGATGAGCGAGGCCGCGCGACTGGCCGGCGATTTCCCCGACACGACGATCGTCGTGAACCATGCCGGCCTGCCGGGAAATGACGACATCACCGGCTGGCGCGACGCGATGGCCCGCCTTTCGGGGCAACCGAACGTGATGGTCAAGATCTCCGGCCTGGGCAACCTCGACGCCGCGCGCAAGCGGGAAGTCACCCTTACGCTGGTCGATCTCTTCGGCACCCGGCGGGCGATGTTCGCGAGCAACTATCCGGTCGACCGCCTGCGCGCAAGCTTCGATGCCATTTACCGGGAGTTTGGCGAGTTTACGCAGGGATTCTCGGCAGAGGAGCGAAGCGCGCTTTTCCACGACAATGCAGTCCGGATCTATCGCATGGAGTAGCAACATGGCGGAAAAACCGTTCTCGCTCGGCTACGTAGGCGTCGGTCTGATGGGCGGACCGATGGTGAAGCGCCTGCAATCCCTCGGCTGGAAGCTGCGCACTTACGACATCGTTGCCGAGCGCTCGGGCAGCCCCTCCGCCGCCGAGGCCGCGCGCGGCGCGGACGTCGTGCTCCTCAATCTGCCGACCAACGATGCGGTGAAGGACGCGATGTTTCGCAAGGATGGCGTCGCCAGTGTGCTGACGGAAAAGCAGCTGGTGGTCGATTTCTCCACCATCCCGGTCGACGAATGCCGCCGGCACGCGGCGCAGGTGCTGGAGAAGACCGGCTGCCGCTGGGTCGATGCACCCGTGTCCGGCGGGCCGCCCGCTTCGGCGAACGGCTCCCTCGTCGTCATGGCGGGCGGCGAGGAAGCCGACCTCGCGCGGCTCGAGCCGCTGATGCGCGACATCAGCCAGCGCTGCACGCGCATGGGCGGCCTCGGCGCCGGTCTCGCGGCGAAGATGATCAACCAGCTCGTGGTCGGCGTCGGCCACGCCATGCTCGCCGAAGGCGTCGCGCTCTGCGCGAAGGCCGGCATCGACGCCGCGCGCATTCCGGACTGCCTCGCCGGCGGCTATGCCGACAGCGCAGTCATGAAGGCCTACTGGCCGCGCATGGTGCAGCAGGACTTCGTGCCGCGCGGCTACCTGCGCCAGCTCCTCAAGGACCTCGAGATGGTGAACGACTGGGCCGGGCACATGAAAGCGCCGGCGCCGATGCTGATGCAGGCCCTGTCCCTGTACCGCCTCGCTGCGAGCCAGGGCTACAGCGAGCTCGACAGCTCGGCGGTGGTCAAGATCTACGAAAAATCCTGAAAAGGGGTCAGAGCAATTTTCCAGTAACAAATTCGCCGATAAACCTAAACGCCAGGTGCCGCGTTGAGCCGGTATGGCTCGACCGCCTCGCCTCGAAATCGCCGGCGTACCGCTGCACGTAGTCCAGCGCGGCAACAATCGCGCGGCCTGCTTCTTCACCGAAATCGATCGGCGCTTTTATCTGAAATGCCTGACGCGAGCCGCCGCGGACCACGGGTGTGCGGTTCATGCGTACGTGTTGATGACCAACCACGTGCATCTGCTCGTGACGCCGACGGAAGCCGGGTCGGTAGGCGCGATGCTGCAGGACATCGGACGCCGGTACGTGCGGGTGATCAATACCCTCCATGGACGCTCCGGCAGCTTATGGGAAGGGCGCTTCAAGTCCAGCTTGATCGATTCCGAGCGGTACTTGCTCACCTGCCATCGCTACATCGAGCTCAACCCTGTGCGAGCTGGCATGGTCGATCATCCGACGGCGTACCCATGGTCTAGCAACGCCCACTACTGCGGTAGTCGCATCGACAGCCTCATTACCGAGCATCCGCAGTATCGAGCGATTGGAGCGTCGGCAGCGGAGCGCCGGGAAACGTTCCGCGCCTTGTGCGGCCAGGCGTTGCCCGAAAAGGAACTGGCGGAGATTCGTGCTGCCATCAATTCGGATTCCGCGTTTGGCTCCGAGCAGTTCATGGACGCCGCGGAGGCGAAGCTCGGCAGGTCCGTCCGCCCACCGAAGCGTGGACGTCCGGGTAAAGTTGTTACAGGAAAATTGCTCTGACCCCTTTTTAGCAGTGCTTGGCGCGCTCGACGCAGGTGCGGAGCACCTCGTCGGGGTCGCGCTTCCACCAGTCGAGCTCGGAGAAGATCTCGACTTCCTGGAAGCCGCTATAGCCGGTCGCTTCGACCCACGAGCGGATGAGCGGCAGGTCGATCACGCCGTCGCCCATCATGCCGCGATCGTTGAGGAGGTCGCGCGTCGGGACGAGCCAGTCGCAGATGTGATAGGCGAAGACGCGCTTTCCGGCTCTTCTGATCTGGTCCCGTAATTTGGGGTCCCACCAGACGTGGTAGACGTCCACCGCGACGCCGAGGCCGTCGCCGAGCTCGTCGCACAGGTCCAACGCCTGCTCGAGCGTGTTGATGCACGCGCGCTCGGCTGCCTGCATCGGATGCAGCGGCTCGATCGCGAGCGGCACGCCGGCCTTGCGCGCTTCCGGAAGGATGACGGCGATCCCGTCGCGCACACGCTCGCGCGCGCCGGCCAGGTCTTTCGACTGTGGTGCGAGGCCGCCGACGACCAGCACCAGGCACTGCGCACCGAGGGTCTGCGCTTCCTCGATGGCGCGCATGTTGTCGTCGCGCCAGTTCTTCGCGGTGAAGAAGCCGCCGCGGCATAACCCGGTCACCGTCAGCCCGCTGGCGCGGATGGCCTTGGAGGCTTCCGATAAACCCATCTGCGCCACCTGGTCGCGCCACGGCGAGATGCCCTCGATGCCATGGCGCGCGCAGCCGTCGATGATCTGCGCGAGCGTCCATTGCTTGCGCACGGTGGCGGTGTTGAGCGAGAGCTTCATTTCAGGAATTCAGGCGAAACTATTTTGGGCAGGAAGAGCACCACATCGGGCCACAGGATGACCAGCGCGAGCACGCCGAGCATCGGCAGCAGCATGATCACGGTGTCCTTCAGCGCGTCGAGCATGCGCAGGCCGGCCACCGAGCAGGCGATCATCAGGCACAGCCCGTAAGGCGGCGTGACGAGGCCGAAGGCGAGCGACACGATGCCGATCATGGCGAAATGCACCGGGTGCATGTGCACGGCCTGGGCGAGCGGCTGCAGGATGGTGCCGACGATGATGATGGCGGGAATGGCGTCCAGGAAGCAGCCGACGACGAGGAACACGCCGGCGATGAAGAAGCCGGTCGCATAAAGACCCATCTGCCAGGCCGAGACGCCGGCCAGGATCGCCTTCGGGATCTGGTAATAGGCGAGCAGCCAGCCGAAGGCGCTCGCCGTGCCGACGCAGAAGAGCGCCACCGCGGCGAGCCGGCCCGTATCCAGCAGCGACTCGTAGAAGCCCTTGAGCGTGAGCTCGCGGTAGAAGAAGGCGCAAAGGATGATGGCGTAGATCACCGCGATACCGGCGGCCTCGGTGGCGGTGAACCAGCCCTTGCCGCCGATGATGATGATCGGCATGAGCAGCGCCGGGATCGACACGGCGGCCGAGGACAGGAATTCGCGGAAAGTCGCTCGCGGATACGTCGGGTAGCCGCGCAGCTTGGCGTAGACGTGCACCGTGCCCATCTGCACGAAGCCGATGAGGAGGCCCGGGATGATGCCGGCGAGGAACAGCGCGCCGATCGACACCGTGAGCACGCCGCCCCAGACGATCATCAGGATCGAAGGCGGAATGATCACCGCGAGCACCGCCGACACCGCCGTGATGGCGACCGAGAAACTGTCGTCGTAACCTTCCTTGCGCTGCGCTTCGATGAAGATCTTCGACTGGCTCGCGGCGTCCGCGGTGGAGGAGCCGGAGATGCCGGCGAAGAAGATCGACAGCACCACGTTGACCTGCGCCAGCCCGCCGGGAAAGTGGCCGACCAGCGCGCGCGAGAAGCGCACCAGCCGATCGGTGATGCCGCCGACGTTCATCAGGTTCGCCGCGAGCAGGAAGAACGGCACCGCGAGCAGGATGAACGAGTTGTAGGCGTTGAAGGTCTCCTGCACCAGCTGCATCGAGTCCAGGCGCGGCTCGATCACCAGGATCGGCAGGCAGGCGAGGCCGAGGGCGAAGGCCACCGGCACGCGCAGCGCCATCAGGCCGAAGAACACGCCGAACAGGATCCACACCGCCTGCGCCGTCGACAGGACCGCGCCGGTCAT
>DATDCR010000626.1:0-11700 GCA_036524215.1 Burkholderiales bacterium | reverse complement strand
CCGACGCGCCCTGGTCGGCTTCGTCTACAGCCCTTTCCGCACGCTGGAGCTCGTCACCGGCGTCATCGGCGGCTCGCCGGGCGTCGACGTGCGCGTCACCGACGTGACCGAGCCGGCTTCGCCGACCATCCTCTTTGCGTCGCACGAGCCGCGCCGGACGAACCCGGCATTCACCTGGAGCGAAGACTTCCGCGTCAGCGGGCGCCTGTGGCGGCTGGAGGGCGCGTCGCTGCGCTCGTTCGAGCGCGAGGTGGAAAGCACGCGGCCGCAGCTCGTGCTCGCCGGCGGGCTCGCGATCAGCACGCTGCTCGTCATCATCGTCTGGACGCTGCTTACCGTGCAGGCGCGAGCGCGCGAGCTCGCGCACAACATGACCTTCGCCTTGCGTGCGAGCGAAGAAAGGCTGCAGCTCGCGCTCTCGAGCGCACGGCTCGCCCTTTTCGACTGGAACCTGGACAGCGGCATCGTGCACCTGGGCCGCGAGTGGTCGGCGATGCTCGGCGGCCCGGCCGAAGACAGCAACGTGCCGGTCCTCAAGCTGCAGATGCTGGTGCACCCGGACGACCGCGAAGCGGTCGACGCAAGCGTGAAGGCGATGCTCTCGGGCGAGCGCGACAGCTACCGCGTCGAGCACCGCGTGCGCCGCCGCGACGAGAGCTGGCTGTGGATCGAGTCGGTGGCGCGCGTGAGCGAGCGCGACGCCGCCGGCCGCGCGCGGCGTGTGAGCGGCGTCAACCGCGACATCACCGAGCGCAAGGCGATCGACGAGATGAAGCGCGAGTTCGTCGCCACCGTGAGCCACGAGCTGCGCAGCCCGCTCACCGGCATCGTCGCGGCGCTCGGCCTGGTGCGCGAAGGCAGCACCGGCGAGCTGCCGGGCAAGGCGCGCGAGTTCGTCGAGCTCGCCTACGCGAACAGCGAGCGGCTCACCACGCTCGTCAACGACATCCTCGACATCGAGCGCCTCGAGGCGGGCGGCATCCAGCTGCAGCTCGAGCCGGTGCTGGTCGACCGGCTGCTCGAGCGCGCGATCGCCCTGAACGCCGGCCACGCCGAGCGCCATGGCGTGCGCTTCGTCGTCGCCACGCCGAACTCCGGGCTGAAGGTGGAAGCGGATCCCGAGCGGCTGATGCAGGTCGTCACCAACCTCCTCTCCAATGCCGCCAAGCACTCGCCGTCGGGCGCCGAGGTGGTGATCGAGGCGCGTCCATCGGAAAGCGGCGCTCGCGTGGCGGTGATCGACCACGGCCCGGGCATCGACCCGGCATTCCGCAGCCGGCTGTTCCGCAAGTTCGAGCAGGCCGACCGCACGCGCGGCGGCACCGGCCTCGGGCTCGCCATCAGCAAGGGACTCATCGAGCGCATGGGCGGCCGCATCGGCTGCGACAGCGACCCCGGCCGCGGCAGCACGTTCTGGATCGAGCTGCCGGCCGCCTAGCCGATCAGGCGCTGCGCCAGCGAGCGCAGCTCCGCGGGCTTGAATGGCTTCTGGAGAAATTCCAGCGCGGCGTCCTCGCTGGGTGTCGCAGTGATCATGACGATCGGCACGGCTTCCCAGCCCGGCGTGACGCGGATGCGCCGTGCAATCTCGTCGCCCGGCACGTGCGGCAGCCCGATGTCGAGCGTGACCAGCGCCGGCGGTGCGAGCCGCGCCATGCAGTCGAGCGCCGCCAGGCCGTCCGCCGCCCAGTGCACTTCATAACCCTCGGCCTCGAGGATGAAGCGAATCAGCTGCGCGATGCCCTCGTCGTCCTCGACCACGAGGACGCGGGCATTGATTGCGGTCTGGGTGTGCATGGATTCCCCTGCGCTACACTCTGGTCAAATGCGCGTGGCGTATCTCGAGGACGACGCGGCGCTTGGAGCGCTCGTCCGCGGCTGGCTCGAAGCGGCGGGCCACGTCTGCCACCACTTCAGCCGCGCGCGTGCCCTGCAGCTCGAGCTGCCGCGCGAATCGTTCGACATGTTCCTGCTCGACTGGCAGCTGCCCGACCTCGACGGCCTGCAGGTGCTGCAGTCGATCCGCGCGCGCGCCGCGCGCGCTCCCGTCATCTTCGTCACCGCGCGCGACAGCGAGGAAGACGTGGCCCGCGTGCTGAAGGCCGGCGCCGACGACTACATCGCGAAGCCGGTGCGCCGCGGCGAGCTTCTCGCGCGCATGGAAGCCGTGGCGCGCCGCGTGCACGGCGACGAGCGACCCAAGCGGCTGGAGCTGCCGCCCTTCGTCGTCGACGCCGACGCGCGCCGTATCCTGCGCGACGGCCAGCCGATCGATCTCACCGACAAGGAGTACGAGCTCGCCGCGTTCCTCTTCCGCCAGGTCGGCAAGCTGCTCTCGCGCCAGCACCTGCTCGAAACGGTCTGGGGCCTGCCGGCCGATACGGGCTCGCGCACCGTCGACACGCACATCAGCCGCGTGCGCAACAAGCTCGGCCTCACCGCCGACTTCGGATGGAAGCTCGCCGCCGTGCACCAGTTCGGCTATCGCCTCGAGCGCCTCGAAGCGCATCAGTAGGTCACCATCAGCGTGTGGACGCGGCTCGCCGAGCACGTGGCCGTGGCGCAGGTTCCCGCCTGGCCCGCCGGCATGCTGCCATTCACCGAATAGGTCTGCGTCGTGCCGTTGCCACTGCCGGACGCCTGCGATAGCGAAAGGCTGTAACTGAGGCCGAGCAGGCTGGCCGAGCTCGTATCGAGCGTCATCGAATAGCTCAGGCCGGTCGTGCAGCGCACGCCGAACGACGTGCTCGCCGATGCGGCCGTGCCCTGGAACGACCTATAGGCGAAGGACACGTTGCCCGGTGGCGTGGAAAGCACGCAGGTCGGCGAGGTGATCACCGAGATGGCAAACGCCGCCTGCGCGAGCACCACGCTGGTGGCCGAATTGCGCAACGTTGCGGTGACGAGGTCCGTATAGATTCCCGCCGGCTGCACGGTTTGCGGACCGCCGAGGCGCAGGTCGAAAGGACCCGACTGCGAGGCGGTCAGCGACGTGCCGAAGTTCAGCGTGCCGGAAAAGCGCACGCTTGCGTTCTGGTCGCGCCAGCGGTTGACGTTGGTGTACGGTGCGAGGCGATACAGCTCATAGTTGTAGTACGCGCCATTCAGCATCGCGCGGTTCGTCTGCCCGGAGGGCTGTTGTCCATCGTTTGCGCCGAGCGACCAGCCCAGCGTATTGGCATCGGCTGCCAGCCGTGTGCACGAGATCGTGTAGCTGCCGGTCCTCACGGTGTCGCCGCTCACCGAGGGATCGTAAGGAACGGAGATTGCGGTCACGCTGACCGAGCAGGTGATGGCGGCTTGAGCCGCGGCCGCCGCGCCGAAAAGCGCCAGCGCGGACAGCGCCCGCAGGGTGCGGGTCATTGCTTCACTCCCGCGCAGGTATACGGCCCCAGGCGCGCGATTTCGTCCGCCTTGCCGCGCGGCAGCTCGACTGCGATGCGGCATTGCTGTCCCTGCCACTTGAGCGTCAGCACGTTGGTCTTGTCGAGCAGGCCGGTAATGAACGCCTCGCCTCGCCGCGCGACGAAGAACTCCTTCTCGTCGCCGGCGAGGGCGATTTCCGCGCCTGCCGGCGCCGGGGCGCCATCGTCGAGCACGATGGTGAGCAGCGCAGCGCGGCCGGCGCGCACCGGAAAGGTCACCTTCACGCCGGAACGCAGCGGCGGCACGACTACGGCCTCGATGGTGTCGAGCTCGGCGCTGATCGGCAGCTCGCTCGGATCGAGCCGGATGCTGTTCGCGCGATAGGCCATGAGCCTCGGGAGCAGCGCGCGCCCGGCTTCATCCGTGCGCGCGAGCACGCTGCTCTGGAATCCGACGCCGACATCGGCGTAGCCGGGCACCTCGATCACCGCGAAGCTGTCCAGGACCTTCCGCGACGCGAAGAGCTCGCGGTCGGCGAACACCAGCCCGCCCTGTGCGCCGAGGCGCACGGCCTGCTGCGCGTCGGACGCGCTGACGTCCGCCGTGACCATGCCTTTGCCGCCCTGGTAGTACCAGCCGCCCTCGGCGTACTCGCGGCCGAGGCGGTGGCCGGCGAGCGCGCGCCAGGCGCTTCCGGTCTCCAGGCCGATGCTGCGGCTCGCGCTCGCATAGCCCTCGGTCTCGCCGCCGCGTCGCGTAAAGCTGGCCGCGCCGGCGACGCCGCGATCGAGCGGAATGAGGAGCGCGACGCCGATGGAGTTGCCGGCCGCGGGACCGGAGACGCGGGTCGCCGTGAAGGTGAGCGAGTTCCCCCGGCCGATGCGATGGGAGTAGCTCGCGCTCTGGGTGCGGAAACTGCCGTTGTCGTAGGTCTCGACATTGCCGTACGCGAGGCCCAGATGCCCCGCCTGAGTCGCGGCGTACGAGTAGCTCGCGAGCGTCTGCAGCTTGTAAGGCAGCGTGCCGGCGTTCTGGCCGATCTCGCGGTATTCGCGCGAAGCGCCCTGCGCGCGCACGGTGAAGCCATGCCGCAGGCTGGCGTGCTCGGCAAGCGCCAGCCATTGCGTGCCGTTGCCGGCGCTCCCGTCGTGGCTCGCGGCGAGGCCGACCTGTGCGAGCGTCTGCCAGGGCAGTGCGACGGCGAGCGCGCCGCCGGCGCCGCGCGTTTCTTGCCCGAGCTCGGCGCGCCCTTCGAGCGTCACGCCGTCGGTGAGGCCATAGCGAAGGAGCCCGGCGCCGAAGCGCTCGCCGTAGCTCGCGCTGTCCACGCCGAGGTTGTTGCGCACGGCGCCGGCCTCGATGCTCCAGTCGGCGAGTCCCGCGCGCAGCAGCGCGGCGTGGGTGAAGAGGTTCTGCACCACCACGGTCTCGCGGCCGAGCAGGTCGCGCACCACGAGGCGCGCCTGGCCGCTGCCGGTGAGAAGCGGCGCATTCTCGATCGTGAACGGGCCCGAGGGCACTTGCGAGGTCTGGCGCAGGGCATCGTTGATATAGAGCTCGACCACGCTCGGCGCGCTCGCCCTGCCCGCCACCACCGGAATCGGCTGCGTGATGAAGCCGGGCGAGGAAGCGTAGTTGCGCGCCCACTGCACGCCGCCGTAGTACACCGAGCGGCCCCAGACCGGTGCGCGTGTCACCGTGTCTCCCAGGCGCAGCACCGTGCTCGTTTCCGGAAAGTCGAGCACGTAGGTGGTCTCGAGCCGCTTCCAGCTCGGTGTCCCGGTCTCGGCTCCGGCAAGATTGCGGCCGACGAAGCTGGAGGTCAGCACGCCGGCGCGGCCGGAGATGCCGAGCTCGGTGATCGCGCCGAGATCCGAGCCGCTGCCCGTTTCGCCGCTCGTGCGCGTGTAGCTCAGGTCGTAGTTGGCGAAGAGCGCCGTCAGCGGCGGCGTGAGCGCCGGACGCGTCGGCGCCTGAGCGGCGATGCGCGTGGCGGTGAAGGCGCTCGGCTGGAACTTGAGCTCGAGCGACTGGTCCGCCGGCTTGAATTGCGCCTCGAAGCCGGGAACCGAACCGAGCGGGTACCAGGATTGCCCGAAGTGCTGCGCGGGCGAAAGTTGCGGATCGCGCGTGAGCCGCCATTCCGTGAACGCATCCTCAGGGGCATAGAGCGCACCTTGGATGTCGAGCAGCACCCAGTTCCCCGCACGCGCGCCATTGATCGATACCTCGAGCGGAAGCAGGCGCGCGCTGGTTGTCGCGTCGGCCGGCACCACGTTCAGCTCGGTCGCCAGCCGCAATTGCAGCGCGTCGTCTTCCTGCGCCAAGCCCGGGTTTGCGAGCACGGCGCCCGCCAGCGCAAGCAGGACCCGGAGCCGAAGCATCGCGAAAGCCTCAACGGCCGTCGAGCTCGAAGGTGCGCGCGCTGGCGTCGTCGAACGTGACGGTGACGCGCAGCGGTCCGCTCGGCAGCGGACGCTCGCTCTTGACCGGCAGCACGCGCTGCGCGCCGGGCAGGAGGTAGGTGCCGGTCTCGAAGCGCGCCACCACCTCGTCGCCCTGTCGTACGGCGATCTCGCGCACCTGGGCGTACGCCGTCCCGCCGTTGGCGCACGTCAGTGCGACGCTTTGGCTGTCCGAGCGCCGCGCGCTGCAGTTCGTTTCGTGGCGCGCGCCGGGCGGCGTGATGAACACCGGCATCGAAAGCGCCAGCGCGATCGGCACGTCGATGCCCTTGGACGGGTTCGCCTCGGGCAGCTCGCGCAGGATCAGGCGGTAAGTGAGCTGGCGGCTGGCATCGGGCGGCTGCAGGCGCGCAAGGCGCACGACCTGGCGCGCCTTCGGCCCGAGCTTGATGATCGGCGGCGCAAGGATCAGGTCTTCGCTCAGCACGAGCTCGTCGGCGCCCTCGCTCGTCTGCTTCCAGACGTAGACGTCCGCCTGCAAGGCGATCGGGCTCTCGCTTTCGTTGTTGATGGTCACCGCGACGGCGCGATCCTTGGGGGTCATGTAGATGCGCACCGGGGTGACGGAGAACACGCCGGCCGCAGCGGCTTGGGCCAGCGTGCAAAGCGCCAGGGCCAGCGCTGCCTTCGTGAAGGCGCGCATGGCTAGAAGCTCACCAGCATCTCGACCGGCAGGCGCTGCCGATCGAGATCCACCACGCGCAACGCAGTGACCGTGCCCCATTGCGCGAGCGGCTGGTCACCCTCGATCCAGCCGGCATCCACGCCGCCGAGCGCGTAGCGAAAGGTGCTGCCTTGGGCGCCCACCAGCCCGCGGGCCGGCGCGATGGCGACGAATTGCCCCGAGGGGCACGCGACCTGGACCACCGCGCCCGTGCGGTCCGCGAGGCTCCGGCTGAGGCAGACGCTGGGCGAGCTGGCGAGTTGGATGGTCACGTCGAGGCTGCCTGCGGTGCCACCCACAGCGGCACCCGCCGCCCCCCCGGCGGCGACCGCCAGTACTGCCAGCATCGCGCGCTCGAGCGTTTTCATTAGTAGTTGACGATCAGCGTGTGGCGCTTGTTGGTCGCCGCGGAGTTGCTGCAGGAGGCGCCCGAGCAGGTACCCGCCTGGTTGCCGGCCATGCTGCCGGTCACGCTGTAGGTCTGCGCCGAGCCGTTGCCCGTGCCGCCGGCCGCGCTAAGCGCGAGCTGGTAGGCGAGGTTGACGGCGTTGTCCGTGACCGAAATCGTCGAAGCTCCTGGCGGCGTGGCGGTGCCAGTGCCCGATTGCAGGCCGAACGTGTAAGGCAGGCTGTTGGT
The DNA here is from genome assembly GCA_036524215.1 of Burkholderiales bacterium. Lineage (GTDB taxonomy): Bacteria > Pseudomonadota > Gammaproteobacteria > Burkholderiales > SG8-39 > SCGC-AG-212-J23. The sequence continues at coordinate 4,568 of DATDCR010000626.1, read as the reverse complement.
GCAGCTCACCGAATAACCGCCGCCGGTGGCGTTCGCGGTGCCCGACTGGAAGGATGTGTAAGAGAACGCAAGGTCGTTGATCGCGGACAGCGTGCAGCTCGAGGTGAGCGTCACGCTCACGTTGAACTGTCCGGAGGTGCTGCTTTGCGCATGCGCGCTACCCGTGCCGAGGAGTCCCGCGGCCATCATCACTGCGACTAGCTTTTTCATGGTTTCCCTCTTGGTTGTTGGAGACAGCTTCATGCTGCCCGCCCCGAGGGAGGCCGCTGTTACAGCTTGTGTCGCAGGGGTAAAAACGCGTCGGCCCGGCTGCGGCGCCGGGCGAACCGCTTGGCCTATCATTACCGTCGATGACAATCGAGCAGCGCCCGGTCGCCTTGGTCATCGAGGACGACGAGCAGATCCGCCGCCTGGTGCAGTTCATCCTCGAGCGCGAAGGCTTCGTGGTCGAGGTCGCAGGCGACGGCAAGACGGCGCAGGCGTGCATCGACCGGCTGCCGCCGCCCGCGGTCGTCACCCTGGACGTCATGCTGCCGCAGACGGATGGTTTCCAACTCCTCGCCCGCATGCGCTCGAAGCCGGCATGGGAGAAGCTGCCGATCATCGTCCTCACCGCCAGATCGCATGAGAAGGACATCGTGCGCGCGCTCGATGGCGGTGCCACCGACTATCTCGTCAAGCCGTTCAAGCCGGACGAGCTTCGGGCACGGGTGCGACGGATGGTCCACCGCTGATGAGCCGCGCGGTCGCGGTAGCGCTGCTTTGCCTCGCGAGTGCCGCCGGTGCCGAGGAGGCGACGGAGCTCGAAGCCGGTTTCACGCGCGAGCGCCTGACCCGCGGCCTGCCGGACTGGAAAAGCGTCTCTCTCGAGGCCGTGCGGCAATATCACGCGCGCGCGGCGCTGTACGGCTCAGTACGCCAAAGCGAACGTTTCGGCGAGCGCGATGCGCAGCTCGGGGGCGGAGGCTACTTGCCACTGGGCGCATCCTGGACCGCCCAGGCCGAAGCGCTCTACAGCCCTGAGCACCAGGTGCTGCCGCACTCTTCCCTCTTCGCCGGCTTGAGCCGGACCCTGGCGGGTGGCTGGGGTGCCAGCGCCGGACTGCGCCGCAACGAATACACCCGTACCGCAGCGCACGTCCTGTCGCTCGGCGCGGAACGCTACTGGGACCAGTGGCGCGCGGCCTATACGCTTTACTCGGGACGCCCTGAAGGCTCGGGATCCGCCACGGCGCATCGCTTCCAGGTCGATCGGTATTACGCCGAGCGCAGCAGCGTCGGGGCGAGCTTCGTGACCGGGCGGGAGGTCGAGAACACGGGCCCTTTGGGAGGAATCCTGACCTCGGAAGTTACAGGCGCCGAGCTCTACGCCCGCCACTGGCTGACGACGCACTGGGCGCTGAGCGCAGCCGCGCTGATGCACAAGCAGGGTGACCTCTACGAGCGGCGCGGCGTGCGCCTTGGCATCCGTTATCGCTTCTGATTTCGTCCTGCGCGCCGCCTTCTGGGCTGGCATGGGCGCGCTCGCGGCCTCGGCGGCCATGCTGCTCGCGGTGCTGACGCTGCGAGCTGCCGATGCGGCGCGCGAGCGCCGCGAGCGCCCGATCGTCGCGCGCTGGTACGAGGTCTTCGCGCAATGCGCCGCCGGCGCGCCGCCCGCTGCGCCCACCCTGCATCGGGGCGATGGCTACCTGTTCCTCAGGCTCTGGAACGCGATGCAGGAATCGCTGCGCGGCGAGGCAAAGGAGCGATTGAACAGCCTCGCGCGCAATGCCGGCGCAGACCGGCTCGCCGCCGCCTATCTGACCTCGCGCGACGTACGCAAGGAGCTGATCGGCATTCTCACGCTCGGCAATCTGCGCGAGCCGGGCGCCGGCAAGGCGATGGAGGCGCGGGTGACGCACCGGCTTCCGGTCGTCTCGCTGCGGGCCGCGCAGGCCCTGGTGCGCATCGAAGGGGAACGGGCCCTGCCGCTGGTCCTGCGGTACGCCGCCGAGCGCGTCGATTGGCCATTGCCGCGCATCATCAACCTGCTGCGCGAGCTCGATCCCACGCAGGTGAGCGGGCACCTCGCGCAGGCGATCGAAGGAGCGCTCCTCGCGTCCGCAGCGCCGGAGCGCGCCACGCGGCTCCTGCGCCTGCACGACACCGCGCAGCCCGAAGTTCTGCGTCCCGCAGTGCAGCGCGCGCTGGCCACCGCGCACGAGGCAGAAACGCTCGCCGCGGCGCTCGCCGCCTTGCGTGATCCGGACGACATTGCTTACGCGCGACGCCTGGTCGCGCACGCGGCCTGGCCGGTACGCCTGCAGGCAGCGTACGCGATCCGCCGCGTCGGTTCGCTTGCCGACTTGCCTCTCCTGTCGCGGCTCCTCGGTGACCCGAGCTGGTGGGTGCGTTATCGGGCGGCGCAGGCCATCGTCGCCTTTCCAGGCCTCAGCGCAACGCAGGTCGCTGAAATAGGCGCCGGCCTGTCCGACCGATTTGCGAGCGACGCGCTGCGGCAGGCCGCGGCGGAGCAGGAGCGCGCGTGAGCGAGCCTGTCATCGTCATCCTGCAGATCCTGTTCATCTGCTATTTCATCGCGCTCAACGGCGGCTACCTGATGCTGAACGCCTTGTCCTTCCTGAGGCTGCGCCGCCATCTGGCGCTGCGCAGCCTGGACGGGCTCGCGCCGGTGTACTCGGGCTTCGAGCCGCCGGTCAGCATCCTGGTGCCGGCCTACAACGAGGAGTCCACCATCGCGGCATCGGTGCGCTCGATGCTCCAGCTCGAGTACCCCGAGTTCGAGATCGTGGTGATCAACGACGGCTCGAAGGACGCCACGATGCAGGTGCTTGAGCGCGAGTTCCGCCTGATCCCCTTTCCGGAGGCCTACTGGCAGCGCATCGAGACGCGGCCGATCCGCCGCATCTACCGTTCGGCCGAGCAGCCGAATCTGCGCGTCATCGACAAGGACAACGGCGGCAAGGCGGACGCGCTCAACGCCGGCATCAACGCCGCGCGCTATCCGCTGTTCTGCGGCGTCGATGCCGACTCGGTGCTCGAGCGAACCAGCCTTGCGCGCGTGGTCGAGCCCTTTCTCGAGCAGCCTCACACCATCTGCTCCGGCGGCACGGTGCGCATCGCGAACGGCTGCACGGTCCGCGACGGCTTTCTCGAGCACGTCGGCCTGCCGCGCAGCCCGCTTGCGCTGCTGCAGATCGTCGAATACCTGCGGGCTTTCCTCTTCGGCCGCTTCGGCTGGGTTCGCCTGAACGCCGTGCTGATCATCTCGGGTGCGTTCGGCGTCTTTCGCCGCGAGGCCGTCGTCGAGGCGGGCGGCTACCGCCGCGACACGGTCGGCGAGGACATGGAGCTCGTCGTTCGCCTGCACCGCCTTTACCGCCTCTCCGGCCGGCGTTATCGCATCAGCTTCGTCCCCGATCCGATCTGCTGGACCGAGGCGCCCGAGTCCCTGCGCGTGCTGCGCAGCCAGCGCGCCCGCTGGCAGCGCGGCCTCGCCGAGAGCCTGGCCATGAATGCACGGCTTTGCTTCCACCGGCGCGGCGGCGCGCCGGGCTGGATTGCCTTTCCCTTCATGATCGCCTTCGAGTTCCTCGGCCCGGTGATCGAGCTCGCCGGTTACCTCTTCATGGCCTCGTGCCTCGCCGTCGGGGTCGTGTCGCAGCAAGCGCTGGTCGCATTTCTGCTGGCCGCCCTTGGCTTCGGCATCGCGCTTTCCGTGAGCGCGCTGCTGCTCGAGGAGCTTTCCTTCCACGTCTACCCGCGGCGGCGGCACGTCGCTACCCTTGCTGCGGCGGCGGTGATCGAGAATTTCGGCTACCGGCAGCTCGTCTCGCTGTGGCGGCTCGAAGGCCTGCTGCGGTGGGCGGGACGTACCCGACAGCGCTGGGGAACGATGACGCGCTCGGGCGCCTGGCAGCGCGACCCGCGCCTAAAATAGCGCCCTATGCTGATCGACTTCTTCCTCAAGCTGAAGAGCCACAAGCTGCCGGTCTCCATCAAGGAGTACCTGACGCTGCTCGAGGCCATGGACAAGAAGGTGATCGGCGCCTCGGTCGACGAGTTCTACTACCTCGCGCGCACCGCGCTCGTGAAGGACGAGGCCAACTTCGACAAGTTCGACCGCGCCTTCAGCGAGTTCTGGCAGGGGGTCGAGACGATCCCCGGCATCGAGGCGCAGATCCCGCTCGAGTGGCTGCTGAAGCAGGTCGAGCTCACGCTCTCCGAGGAAGAGAAGAAGCAGATCCAGGCGCTCGGCGGCTGGGAAAAGCTGATGGAGACGCTGAAGAAGCGGCTGGAAGAGCAGAAAGGCAGGCACCAGGGCGGCTCGAAGTGGATCGGCACCGGCGGCACCTCGCCCTTCGGCGCCTACGGCTACAACCCCGAGGGCATTCGCATCGGCCAGGAAAGATCGCGCAACCGCAGCGCGGTGAAGGTCTGGGACCAGCGCGAGTACCGCAACCTCGACGACCAGGTCGAGCTCGGCACGCGCAACATCAAGGTCGCGCTGCGGCGGCTGCGCAAGTTCGCCCGCCAGGGCGCGCCGGAGGAATTCGATCTCGAAA
>DATDCR010000625.1:0-9243 GCA_036524215.1 Burkholderiales bacterium | reverse complement strand
GCCCGAAGCCGACGCACATGATCGGCGGCTACGCGCAGCAGAGCTACGGCTTCAACTACTACGGCACGGTCGGCTCCAACCGCGACGAGTTCGTCATCGTGCGCAAGATGGCGAAGATCGACTGGATGGACGGCAGCTAGCGATACACCGGCGCATTGAGCGGCCAGGCAAGAGGACTGAAGCTCTGCAGCGTCGAGGGCGCGCGCATCGGCTTGCTGCTCGAGCGCGACGGGCCGGATGCCACGCGCGCCTGGGTGAAGCGCACCCTGGCGATCTACCGGCGCGCCGTCCTCGATCCCGCGCATTTCGCCAGTTCCCCGGACTATCGACGGCCATTCCTCTTGTCATGTGCGGATTTCAGGCGCTGGCTCGGGCGATCGGATGCGCCGCGAGCCTGAGGTCAAGGCCTTCCTCGCCCATCTGCCGCTGTTCCAGGGCCTGAGGCCGGACGAGCTTGAGCGCCTCGCGGCGGGGAGCACGCTGCGCCGGCTGCGACGCGGCGAGACGCTGTTTCGCCAGGGAGAGGTTTCGAGCGGATTTCATGCGGTCGTGCATGGCCGCATCGCGCTCGCCGCGCGCTCGCCGCAGGGGCGCGAGCGGGTCACCGCGGTCATCGAGGCCGGCCGCAGCTTCGGCGAGGCGGTCATGTTCCTCGAGAAGCCGTACATCGTCAGCGCGAGGGCTTTGAGCGACTCCATGGTGCTCCATGTGGCGAAGGAGACCGTGTTCGCCGAGCTGCAGCGCAATCCCGGCTTCGCCCGGCGCGTGATCGCGTCGCTTTCGGCCAAGCTGCATGCGAGCGTGCGGGAGCTCGACCTGTACGCGCTCGGCTCCAGCAGCCGCCGATTCGTCGCCTGGCTGCTGCGAGCGTTTCCCGCCGAGCAGCGCGGGGCCATTTCCGTGACGCTGCCGGCATCAAAGAAGGCCGTCGCGTCCCAGCTCAACCTGAGCGCCGAGCACTTTTCGCGCATCCTGGGCGAGCTCTCGCGCGAGGGCCTGATCGAGGTGCGGGGCCGCAAGCTCAGCGTCGCGGACGCGGGCCGGCTGCGCGACTGGGCGAACGGCTTAGCAGCCGTCAAGCTTTCCGAAGACGGCTAGGCCGGGCGGCCCGCCCGGCGCTCTACCCTTGTGTCGTCAGCCAAGCCGGGAGATCACGTGAAGGAAATCGCAGTCGACAGCGAAGGCAGCAGCACAGCGGGGCGCAGGCCGGACTTCTTCACCCGGGTGCCGTCGATCGCAGTGCACGATGCGCTGGCGGAGTTCCTCGGCGCGGCAGAAGGCGGGCGCATCGAGTATTCCTATGACGACGCCGTGAAGCTGACCGGCCATTCGTGCCCCACCGTCGCAGGAGCGTACGCGGCGACGCTCGAGGCGCTCGCCACGCTCTATCCCGGCGAGCTGCCGGAGCGCGGGGCGATTGCCGTGGAGCTGCGCGGCCGCGTGGACGAGGGCGTCACGGGCGTCGTGGCGAGCGTTGTCGGGCTCGTCACGGGAGCCGCGGCGGAAGGGGGCTTCAAAGGGATCGCCGGCCGCTTCGAGCGGCACGGGCTGATGCGGTTCGGCGCGCCGATTGCAGCCGACCTTCGCTTCACGCGCCTCGATAGCGGCGCCTGCATGGAGATCGACCTGCGCCGTGCCGCTGCCATGCCGGCCGAGCTGATGGCAGCGCTGCGCCAAGCGCTGTCGCCCGACGCGACCGCAAGCGAGCGCGAACGCTTCGGCCGCGGCTGGCAGGCGCGCACGGCGGAAATGCTTCTGCCCTCGCAAGCTTCGGCGCGCGTCGCCTAGCGCTAAGCTTAGGGCTTGGACCCTGCATCCCGGCCGCGCCTGGAGGCTTACCGGGTCTTCTATCCGGTGGCGGCGCTCTATGCGGCGCTCGCCTTGCCCTTCACGGTCGCTTTGCGGCCGCCGCTGCACGCGCACGAAATGCTGGTCGGCTTCGCGCTCGCCGTGGTTGCCGGCAACCAGCTTGGCCCGGCAAGCGCGGGGCAGGTGCTTTCGCTCTTCTTCCTGTGGATCGCTGCGCGCGTCGCCTATCTTGTCGATGCGGACGGCGGGGTCGCGTTGCTCGCCAACGGCGCCTTCGCCGCCTTTGTCGCGCTGCGCGTCGCGCCGCGCATCTTCGGCGCGGTGAAGAAATGGCGCAATCTCGCCTTGCCGATCGCGCTCACTGCCATTTGCGTCGCAGCCGCGCTCTGGCCGCTGGTCGAGGCCGCGGGGCGCGAAGCGATGGTCGTCCTCTTCGCTGCGCTGATGCTGTTCATGGGCGGACGCATCCTCGCCGCGTCGATCGCCGGGCAGCTCTATCGCCAGGGCGGCGTGCTCGACGCGCGCGTGCAGCCGACGCTCGAAGCCGCGCTTCTCATCGCCTGCGCGCTCGCGCTCGTTTTTCCTGCGCCCGGGCTGCTGGCCGCCGGGTTGCTCGCCGCGGTGCGCATCGCCCGCTGGCGCCTGTGGCGGGTGCGCGGCCGGCCGGACCTCCTTTGCCTCGCCACAGGCTACGGCTGGCTCGCGCTCGGGCTGGTCCTTTTCGGCATCGCCACCGGGATGGGCGAATACGAGCGCATTGCATTGCATGTCGTCACCATCGGTGCGCTCGGCACGCTGACCTTCAATGTCATGGCGAGCTCGTGGCTCCTCAAGGCGCGGCGGCCGGAAACGCACCGCACCGCGCTTGTCAGCGGGACCGCGCTCATCGCGGCGGCGACGCTCCTGCGGGCAATCGGCGAGTTCCATCCGCCCTCGCTCCTCGTCGCCGCGGCCTGCTGGACGGTCGCTTACGCCATCCTGTTGGGTGTTTTCTTAGCAAACCTCAAGGTCCCCGCGCCTCGCTAAAACGCTGTGCCGCCTTCCTGGTCCCATCATTCATCACACCTCTCACTCAAGGGATCGGAACATGAGAAAGACTCTCTTTGCAGCAGCAGCGGCACTCAGCTTTGCCTGGGCCGCGCCGGCCTTCGCCCATTGCGACACGCTCGACGGGCCGGTGGTCTCGGCCGCGCGCAAGGCGCTCGACACCGGCAATGTCAACTACGTGCTCGTCTGGGTGCAGAAGAAGGACGACGCCGAGATCCGCAAGGCGTTCGAGCAGGCGCGCACGAAGCAGATCGAGCCGGTGAAATTCTATGAGACGCTGGTGCGGGTGCATCGCGCCGGAGAAGGCGCGGGCTTCGACGGCCTCAAGCCGGCGGGACACGTCGAGCCGCCGGTCGCGGCGGCCGACAAGGCGATCGACACGGGCAAGCTGCAGCCGCTCGCCAAGCTGGTCAAGGAGCGCGTCGAGAAAGGGTTGCACGGCCGCTACGACACCGTGATGGCGAAGAAGAAATACGATGCCAACGACGTCGACGCCGGCCGCGCCTACGTCGCCGCGTACGTCGACTTCATGCACTACGCCGAGCGGGTGCACGATGCGGCCGGCAGCGAAACGCAGGCGCACGGGCATCAAGCCCCTCAAGCCCATCAAGACCATCAGGAGCACAAGCACTGATGGCCGGGGCAAGGACGTGGGCCTTACGGGGCCTTGCGGTCGTTGCCTTCGTATTCGGAATCGCTACCGTCCGCGCGGGCGGTAGCGTGCTTTTTGGCGATGGCGCCGCGGCAGCCGGGAATTTCTTCCCCTTCGTGGTCTGGTTCAACTTCTTGGCCGGGTTTTTCTACGTCGCCGCCGCGCCGGGACTGTGGCGGGGCGCGCCCTGGGCGGCGTGGCTCGCCGGTGCGCTCGCGATCCTTACCGTGCTGGTGTTTGCTGCCTTCGGCGGCTACGTCGCCGTGGGAGCACCGTACGAGCCGCGCACGGTTGCGGCGATGTCCGCCCGCACGCTGTTGTGGCTCACGATCGCCGCGCTCGCATGGCCGCGCAGGGCCCGATGATGGCCTAGCCGCGAGTGTGGGCTTTGCGGGCGACGGCGCTCGCGGCCGAGCACGCGCGCTGAAGGTGGCCGCGCGGTGCAGCTTTGTTTGACCTCGATCAAAAGCGATGCCTCGTGTTCGCCCGATCCTTGGCCCTGCAGGATCCGAGGAAACCGCCATGACGTTCGAGATACCCGCGCCGCTGCGCGCGGAGCATGAGGAGCTGCACGCGCAGCTCGTAAAAGCGACCCAGGCGCCCGGCGCCGTGGGCGAGGCGGCGCGCGAGGTTGCGCGCCTTTTGCATCCGCACTTCGTGCGCGAGGAGCAATTCGCGCTGCCTGCGCTCGGGCTGCTGGCCGATGTGGTGCGCGGCGCGCTGCGCGCGGAGATGGTCGACGTGGTGCCGATGACGCGCAAGCTCAAGGCCGAGCTGCCGTCGATGTTCGCGGAGCACCGCCGCATCGTGGCCGCGCTCGACAAGCTGCAGGCCGCCGCGCGCGAGGCGAACCTGCCCGAGTTCGCGCACTTCGCCGTCGCGCTCAAGCGGCACGCGGAAACCGAGGAGCTCGTGCTCTATCCGGCGGCGGTGCTGCTCGGCGAGCACCTCGCTCGCGTTCTGCAAGAGGAGCCGGTCCTATGAAGATCCGCGCGCAGATCGGCATGGTGCTGAACCTCGACAAGTGCATCGGCTGCCATACGTGCTCGGTCACCTGCAAGAACGTGTGGACCAACCGCCCGGGCATGGAGTACGCGTGGTTCAACAACGTCGAGTCGAAGCCCGGCATCGGCTACCCGAAGGACTGGGAGAACCAGCAGCGATGGAACGGGGGCTGGACCAAGAACGGCGGCGGCAAGATCAAGCCGAAGCAGGGCGGCAAGCTCGGCGTGCTCGCCAAGATCTTCGCCAACCCGAACCTGCCCGAGCTCGACGACTATTACGAGCCCTTCACCTTCGACTACGAGCACCTGCATGACGCGCCGAAGAGCAAGGCGGCGCCCGTGGCGCGGCCGCGCTCGCTGGTTACCGGCGAGCGGATGGAGAAGATCAAGGGCGGGCCGAACTGGGAAGAGATCCTGGGCGGAGAGTTTGCGAAGCGCTCGCAGGACTACAACTTCGAGGCCGTGCAGAAGGACATCTACGGCCAGTTCGAGAACACCTTCCTCATGTACCTGCCGAGGCTGTGCGAGCACTGCCTCAACCCGACCTGCGTGGCGAGCTGTCCCTCGGGCTCGATCTACAAGCGCGAGGAGGACGGCATCGTCCTCATCGACCAGGACAAGTGCCGCGGCTGGCGCATGTGCGTCTCGGGCTGCCCGTACAAGAAGATCTATTACAACTGGGAAAGCGGCAAGGCGGAGAAGTGCATCTTCTGCTACCCGCGCATCGAGGCCGGCCAGCCGACCGTGTGCTCCGAGACCTGCGTCGGGCGCATCCGCTATCTCGGCGTGCTGCTCTACGACGCCGATCGCATCGAGGCGGCGGCGAGCGTCGAGCGGCCCGAGGACCTGTACGGCGCGCAGCTCGGCGTGTTCTGCGACCCGAACGATCCGCAGGTCGTCGCGCAGGCGAGGGCCGATGGCGTTCCCGACGCCTGGATCAGCGCCGCGCAGAATTCGCCGGTGTGGAAGATGGCGATGGAGTGGAAGGTCGCCTTCCCGCTGCATCCCGAGTACCGCACGCTGCCGATGGTCTGGTACGTGCCGCCGCTCTCGCCGATCAGCGCCGCGGCGAACAGCGGGCAGCTCGGCGCGAACGGCGCCATTCCGGACGTCTCGCAGCTGCGCATCCCGCTCAGGTACCTCGCCAACCTGCTTACCGCGGGCGACGAAGTGCCGGTGCGCCTTGCCCTCGAGCGCATGCTCGGCATGCGCGCCTTCATGCGCGCCCGCCACGTGGAAAAGACATTCGACAAGGAAGTTCTCGACCAGGTGGGCCTGACGGTGGCGCAGGTGGAGGACATGTACCGCATCATGGCGATCGCCAACTACGAGGACCGCTTCGTCATCCCGACCACGCACCGCGAGCACGCCGAGGACGCCTACGACCTGCGCGGCTCCTGCGGCTTCACGTTCGGCAACGGCTGCTCGGACGGCAAGACCGAGACCAGCCTGTTCGGCGGCAGGAAGCGCGTCATTCCGCTGAAGGCGCTCGGCTGATGTACCGGCACATCCTCATCGCCACCGATGGCTCGGCGACGGCAGACAAGGCGGTCTCGGCCGGCATCGAGTACGCGCGCGAAGCGCACGCGAGGGTCACGCTCTTCACTGCCGTGCCGCAGCAGCGCGGCGAATCGGAGATGCTGATGCGCGGCGCGCTGAGCGCCGAAGAGCTCGAGCGGCGCACGGCGGCGCAGGGGCGCGAAGTCCTCGGCCGCGCCGCGGCGCGGGCACGGCGCGCCGGCATCGACTTCGACCTCGATTGCGCGCGTAGCGGCTATCCGGCCGGCGCGATCGTCGCCGCGGCCCGCGAGCACGCCTGCGATGCCATCTTCATGGCTTCGCGCGCCCGCACGGGCCTGTCGGCGCTCTGGTACGGCAGCCAGGCCGAAGACGTTCTGACGAGCTGCGATATCCCGACCCTGGTGCTGCGCTGATGAAGACTTACCGCGCCCTCGCCGCCTTGCTTTCCTATCCGTCGGCCGAGCTCCTCGCCGCGCTGCCGGAGATCGCGGCCGAGTTCGAGGGCAACGAGGTGGACGGGCTGCTCGCCGAGCTGGCAGGCACGCCGCTCGTGAGGCTGGAAGAGCGCTACGTCGCGCTCTTCGACCGCTCGCGCGCGCTGTCGCTGCACCTCTTCGAGCACGTGCACGGCGAATCGCGCGACCGCGGCCAGGCGATGGTGAGCCTGCAGGAAATGTACGAGGCGCGCGGCCTGAAGATCGCCGACGGCGAGCTGCCGGACTACATACCGGCATTCCTCGAATATCTCTCGCTCGCCGAGCGCGCCGAAGCGAAGCAGCTGCTGCAGGAAACCGCGCACCTGTTCCGCACGCTCGGCGAGCGCCTCGCCGAGCGCGGCAGCCGCTACGCCGAGGTGTTCGATGCGCTGCTGCGACTGGGCGGGGAGCCTCGACTGGAAAAGCGCATCGCCACCGCTTCGCCGGCCGAGGACGAGCGCGCCGCGCTCGACGCGCAGTGGATGGATCCGGAAGTTACGTTTGGCCCCGGTGAAGGCTGCGCCAATCCGTCCCGGCCGGCCGTCGCGCCGGTCCGGTTGCACCGCAAGGGAGTCACGGCATGAACCAGTTCCTGTTCGGCGTCTATCCGTACATCGCGGCTGCGGTGTTCCTGATCGGCAGCCTGATCCGCTTCGAGCGCGACCAGTACACCTGGAAGAGCGACTCGAGCCAGCTCCTGCGCCGCGGGCAGCTGCGCTGGGGCTCCAACCTCTTTCATCTGGGCATCCTCGGCATCTTCTTCGGCCATCTGTTCGGCCTGCTGACGCCGCTCAGCGTCTGGCACGCGGTCGGCATGACCCTCGCGCAGAAGCAGATGATCGCCATGGTGGCGGGCGGCATCGCCGGCCTCGCCTGCGCGAGCGGCCTCGTGCTCCTCATCCACCGCCGGCTCAGCATCGCGCGTGTGCGCGCCACCTCGCGCAGCATGGACTTCGTCATTGTCTTCCTGCTCCTCGCGCAGGTGCTGCTCGGGCTCTACAGCATCACGTTCTCGGTCCGGCACCTCGACGGCGCCGAGATGCTCAAGTTCGTTAACTGGGCGCAGGCGATCTTCACCCTGCAGCCCGATGCCTGGCGGCACATCGCCGATGTGGCCTGGGTGTTCAAGACGCACATCGTGCTCGGGCTCACCGTCTTCCTCGTGTTCCCGTTCTCGCGCCTGGTGCACATCTGGAGCGGCTTCGCCGCCGTCGGTTATCTGGGGCGCGCGTACCAGATCGTGCGCAGCCGCTAGACTCGCCGGCTTGATCCCCCTCTCCGAGCCCCGCCCGGAGCTCGCGGCGCCGAAGGGCTTCGCGCTCTTCGCGCTCGGCTTCCGGCCGTTCTACCTGCTCGCCGGCCTGTTGGCGGCGCTCGCCGTGCCGCTGTGGGCCCTGCAGTACGCGGGCTGGCTGCCGCACCCGAACGTGCTGTGGCACGCGCACGAGATGATCTTCGGCTACGCCTTTGCCGTCATCGCCGGATTCCTGCTCACGGCGGTGCGGGCGTGGACCGGCCTGCCGACGCCGACCGGCGTGCCGCTCGCGCTGATCGCGGCGCTCTGGATCGCGGCGCGTATCACGGCGCTCTACTCGCTCGATCTCGCCGCGCTGGTCGACGTCGCCTTCGCGCTCGCCGTCGCCGCCGGCATCGGCCGTCCGCTCATCGCGAGCGGCAACCGGCGCAACTGGTTCTTCATCCTTCTGGTGGCGGGGCTAGGCGCCGCCAGCGTGGCATTCATCGCATGGCCGAGCATCGCGTTCAACGTCGGCCTCGACCTCATCCTGTTCGTGATGGCCGTGGTCGGCGGCCGCGTGATTCCTTCGTTCACCAACAACGCCGTGACGGGCGCCGGCGCGCAGCGCGTCGGCTGGCTGGACAAGGCCTCGCTCGGCGCGGTGCTGCTGCTTCTCGCCATGGACGCCGCCGGCCTCGATCACCTGGCGGCCCTGGCGGCGATGGTCGCGGCATCGCTGCACGGCGCGCGGCTCCTGCTGTGGGCGCCCGGCAAGACGCGAGGCCGGCCGATCCTCTGGATCCTGCATCTCTCGTATGCCTGGCTGGTCCTGCACCTCGCGCTGCGTGCGCTGGCGGGATTCGAGCTGGTGCCCGCCAACCTCGCCACGCACGCGCTCACGGTGGGCGCGATCGGCGGACTCACGCTCGGCATGATGACGCGCACCTCGCGCGGCCATACCGGCCGGCCGCTCACGGTGGGGCCGGTCGAGACGCTCGCTTACGCCCTCGTGCACGTCGCCGCCGCGGTGCGTGCGCTGCTGCCGTTGCTGCTGCCGGGCGCCTACGTGGCGCTGGTCGGCGCGTCGGCCGCCTTGTGGGGCGCCGCCTTCGCGCTTTTCTTCGTCGTCTATCTTCCGATCCTCACGCGGCCCCGCATCGACGGCAAGCCGGGCTAAGGTCGCACAAGACTTGCTCGCAGCCTAGAATCCGCCCTTTCGCGCGATCCTAGGAGGGATGCTTGAAAGCTGTATTCGCCGCCGTGCTGGCGGCCGTGATGCTTGCTGCCTGCGAGAACAAGCCGAAGACGGAAGATCCGTACGGCAGTCCCGAGCTGAAGTCGCCGCCGGCAAAGCTTTCGAGCGAGCGCCACACCGGCGCCTTTGCCGAGGGAAGCGCGCTCAGCACGGTGCCCGAGCTGAAGCCGCTCGACCCGCAGCCGGTGAAGACCATCCGCCTCGACACGACGCACAAGATCATCGAGATCGCGCCGGGGGTG
>DATDCR010000624.1:0-11181 GCA_036524215.1 Burkholderiales bacterium | reverse complement strand
GTGGGCAAGCGCGCGAGCTGGGTGCACCAGCTCGGCACGCTGGGCGGCGGCAACCATTTCATCGAGGTCTGCCTCGACGAGGACAAGCGCGTCTGGGTCATGCTCCACTCGGGTAGCCGCGGCATCGGCAACGCGATCGGCAGCTATTTCATCGAGCTCGCGCGCAAGGACGCCGAGCACAACCAGATCATCCTGCCGGACCGCGATCTCGCCTACTTCCCGGAGGGTGCGAAGCACTTCGACGACTACGTCGAGGCGGTGGGCTGGGCGCAGGACTACGCGCATGTCAATCGCGACGAGATGATGGACCTGGTGATCGAGGCGCTGCGCCGCCACCTGCCGCCGTTCGAGACCACCAGCGAGGCGGTCAACTGCCATCACAACTACGTGCAGCGCGAGCGGCATTTCGGCGAGGACGTGTGGCTCACGCGCAAAGGCGCGATCCGCGCCGGCCGGGGCGACCTCGGCATCATCCCGGGCTCGATGGGCGCGCGCAGCTACATCGTGCAGGGCAAGGGCAATGCCGAGAGCTTCGATTCGTGCGCGCATGGCGCCGGGCGCCGCATGAGCCGCAACGCGGCGCAGAAGAAGTTCTCGCTGCAGGACCTCGAGAGCCAGACCGAGGGCGTGATCTGCCGCAAGGACAAGGGCGTGCTCGACGAGATCCCGGGCGCCTACAAAGACATCGACGAAGTCATGGCCAACCAGGCCGACCTGGTGGAGGTGCTGCACACGCTGAAACAAGTCCTGTGCGTGAAAGGATAGGGCGCCTCACCCTCGTGCTGGGGCTGGTGATGGCGATCGGTCCGCTCGCCGTCGACATGTATCTGCCCGCCCTGCCGACGCTGCAGGCGGAGTTCGCGGTCAGCGCCGGGCGGGTGCAGCACACGCTTTCGGCCTACCTGCTCGGTCTTGCCTTCGGACAGCTCTTCTTCGGGCCGATCGCCGATCGCTTCGGCCGCAAGCCGCCGCTCATCGCCGGCCTCATCGTGTTCATCCTCGCCTCGATCGGCTGCGCGCTCGCTTCCACCATCGACCACTTCATCGCGCTGCGCTTCGCGCAGGCGCTCGGCGGCGCCTCCGGCATGGTGGTGATCCGCGCGGTGATCCGCGACCGCTTCGACGAGATCCAGTCGGCGCGCGTGCTCTCGCTCATGATGCTGGTGATGGGGGCGGCGCCGATCCTCGCGCCGCTCGCCGGCGGTTGGCTGCTCGTGAACGGATCGTGGCACTGGATCTTCGGCTTCCTGGGGGGCTTCGCGCTCCTTTGCCTCGTGCTCGTCGTGTTCCTGCTCGAGGAGTCGCATCCGGTGCACCAGCGCACCGCGACGCTTCTCCACGCGCTGGCGGCGATGCTGCCGCTCTTCCGCGACCGGCGCTTTCTCGGGCCGGTCATCGTCTTCATCGGCGCCTTCGGCTGCTTCTTCGCCTACCTCGCCGCGGCGCCTTTCGTCTTCATCCAGCATTTCGGCATCCGCGCCGACCAGTTCGGCTGGTACTTCGGCGCGAACGCGTGCGGGTTCATCAGCGTGTCGCAGCTCAATCGCCGCGTCGTCGCGCATTACGGCCCTCGACGCACGCTGGGCTGGGGCGTCGGCATCCTGTCCATTGCGGCCTTCGTCCTCGTCATACTCTCGGTGACGGAAGCGATCGGATTCGCCGGCATCTTCATCCCGATCTTCTTCATGGTCGGCGGCATCGGCTTCATCGCCTCGAACGCCACTTCGATCGCGATGGCGCCTTTCGGCGAGCGGGCAGGCGGCGCTTCGTCGCTGCTTGGCGCCGCGCAGTCCGCCTTCGGCGTACTTGCGAGCGCGGCGGTCGGCTGGGTGGCCGGCCGCGGCGCGGTGCCGATGGCCACCGTGATGGCAGCCTGCGCGGGCGTCTCGCTCGCTTCCTATCTGCTCCTAGTTCGGGGTCAGGTTCGCAATTAGCTGGCGTCACCCTTGCGAAGCTTTACGGGCTCTGGACCGCTCTGCGACTAAGGTCCGCTTGGGGTTGCGCCCCCCGCGTGACGCCAAAGTGCTAACTTGTAGCCGACATGAACGCGCCCTCCGGATCGCTCGATACCGGCCGCGTGCTGGAGCGATCGCTGCGCGTGGAGCGGCGTGGCCGCTCGCGTTGGGTGCCGGGGCTGCGCATGCTCTGGTATTACGAGCGCTCGTGGCTGCGGCACGATCTCGTCGCCGGGCTCGTCCTCACGGCCATGCTCGTGCCAGTCGGCATCGCCTATGCCGAGGCTTCGGGGGTGCCTGGCATCTACGGCCTCTACGCCACGATCGTCCCGCTCATCGCCTACGCAGTCTTTGGCCCGAGCAAGATCCTCGTGCTGGGGCCGGACTCCGCGCTCGTCGCGGTGATCCTCGCGGTCGTGCTGCCGCTGTCCGGCGGGAACCCTGCACGTGCCGTGCTGCTCGCCAGCGCGATGGCCGTCGTCTCCGGCCTCGTGTGCATCGTCGCCGGACTCGCGCGCCTGGGCTTCATTACGGAGTTGCTGTCCAAGCCTATCCGCTACGGCTACATGACCGGCATCGCGTTCGCGGTTCTGCTGAGCCAGGTTCCCAAGCTTTTCGGGTTCTCGGTCAAGGCGGAAAATCCGCTGCAGCAGGCGCAAGCGATCCTCAACGGGGTGCTCGACGGCCGCGCGAATCCGGCCGCCTGCGCGATAGGCGGCGGCGCGCTGGTCCTGATCCTCGCCCTGAAGCTCTACCCTCGCGTCCCCGGGGTCCTCATCGCCGTCGTCGCTGCCACGCTGGTCGTCAGCGCGCTCGACCTCGCGACGACGGCGGGAGTCGCCGTTCTCGGTCCCTTGCCGCAAGGCCTTCCTGCGCTGGCGCTGCCGCTCATCGGCGCGGAAGACTTGGTCCCGGTCTGCATGGGCGGCCTGGCGGCAGCCCTCGTTTCCTTCGCCGACACGAGCGTGCTGTCGCGGACCTACTCTGCGCGCCTGCGCCAGCCGGTGGATCCGAACCAGGAGATCGTCGCGCTCGGAGTGGCGAACCTTGCCGGCGGCTTCTTTCAAGGCTTCCCGATCAGCAGCAGCTCGTCGCGCACGCCGGTGGCCGAAGCGGCCGGCGCCAAGACCCAGCTCACGGGCGCGGTGGGAGCCGTCACGATCGCGCTGCTGCTGATGCTCGGTCCCGGCCTGCTCCGCGACCTGCCCGGTGCCGCGCTGGCCGCCGTCGTCATCGCGTCGGCGATCGGTCTCGTCGAGGTGTCCGAGCTTCGGCGCATCTACCGCATCCAGCAGTGGGAATTCTGGCTGTCGATGGCTTGCTTCGCGGGTGTCGTGGTGTTCGGCGCAATTCCGGGCATCGCGCTCGCGATCGTGATCGCCGTCATCGAGTTTCTCTGGGATGGCTGGCGCCCCTATTCGGCGATCCTGGGACGGGTGGACGGCGTGAAGGGTTACCACGACATCAGCCGCTATCCGCACGCGCGGCGCATCCCCGGCCTCGTCCTGCTGCGCTGGGATGCGCCCCTGTTCTTTGCGAACGCGGAGCTTTTCTACGACCGCGTGCTAGAGACGGTTGCGACCTCTCCGACCCCGGTGCGCTGGGTAGTGGTGGCGGCGGAGCCTGTCACCAGCGTGGACGTCACTGCGGCCGATACGATCGCCGAGCTCGACGACACGCTGAACGCTACCGGCATCGAGTTCTGCTTCGCCGAGATGAAGGACCCGGTCAAGGACAAGCTCAAGCGCTTCGGCCTGTTCAAGCGCTTCGGAGAGCGGAGCTTCTTCGCCACCGTCGGAGAGGCGGTGAACGCCTACCTCGCGGCCCACTCCGTCGAATGGACGGACTGGGAGGATCGCAAGTAACTTAGAAGCGGTAGAAGGCGGCGGGGTTGTCGACGAGGATCTTGCGGCGCATCGCCTCGTCGGGCACCCAGTCGCCGAAGGCGTCGACCAGGTCGCCGTCGTTGGGATTGGCGACGTACTTGTTGGGATGCGGCCAGTCGGTGCCCCAGAGGATGCGCTCGGGGTTCTCGGCGATGAGCGCGCGGGCCATCGGCTTCACGTCGTCGTACGGCGGCAGGTCGCCGCGGCTCACGCGGTTCGCGCCCGAGATCTTGACCCAGGTGTTGCCGCGCTGGAGGAGCTCGAGCAGCGCCTGGAAGCCCGGCGCCTTCACGCCGGCCGTTGCCGGCTGATAGGCGAAGTGCGCGATGCACATCGGGATGGTCAGGCTCTCGAACACCGGCATGAGCTGCACGATGTCCTTGCCGGGGAACAGGAACTCGAGGTGCCAGCCGAAGGCGCCGATGCGCGCGGAAAGCTCGGGAATGTCGCTGAAGGCGATCGGCATGCCGCCCTTGTTGTCGGTGTTGAGGCGCACGCCGCGCACGCCGGCCTGATCCAGCTTCGAGATGTCATCTTCCTTGATATTGAGATCAACGGCGATCACAGCGCGCGCCCGGTTCGGCGTCTCGCGGTTGAGCGCGCCCATGGCATCCAGGATGGCGGCGTTGTCGATGCCGTAGACCGAAGGCTGCGTGAAGACCACGCGCTCGATGCCGAGCGTCGCATGCAGGTGCTTGAGGTCCTGCAGCGTCGAGGTCGGCGGGTTATAGCCGCGGCCGGGCGAAAGCGGATAGCTCGGCTCGAAGACATGCACATGCGTATCGATCGCACCCTTGGGCAGGGTGATCTTCGGCTTGCGGGGATGCCGGTCGGGCGGCAGGCAGTCGCGGATCTCGCTCATGGTGCTCAAGTATCGGACATTCGGTTAACCTAGCGGCAAACCATTTCGGGAGGAGATATGGATCGTCGTCGCTTCGTCGCGGGCACCGCCGCGGCCGCTGCAGCACTCGCCGTCAAGCCGGCCTTCTCGCAGGAAGCCTATCCGTCGAGGCCGGTCACGCTGGTCAACCCGTTCCCGCCGGGCGGCGCCGCCGACGTCGTCGGCCGGCCGTTCGCCGCGGCAGTCGAGCCGCTGATGAAGCAGCCGGTGGTGATCGAGACCAAGGCCGGCGCCGCGGGCGCGGTCGGTGCGCAGTTCGTCGCCAACGCGAAGCCCGACGGTTACACGCTCCTCGTGCACATCGTTTCGATCTCGGGCTTCGCCGAAGTGGACAAGCTGTTCGGCCGCGAGCCGAAGTTCACGCGCGCCGATTTCATGCCCATCGCGCGCCTCACGGCCGGCCCGATGGTGCTCGTCGTCAACGACAAGCAGCCGTACAAGAACATTAAGGAGCTGGTCGAAGACGCGAAGAAGCGCCCGAACGGCATCATCTTCAGCTCGTCGGGACTGTACGGCGCGCTGCACCTGCCGATGGCGCTTTTCATGAAGGCAGCCGGCATCCAGATGCGCCACCTGCCGACCAACGGCGGCGGCCCGGCAATCACCGCGATCCTCGGCAACAACGCGCAGGTGCTTGTCTCCTCGATCGCCGCCGCGAGCGCGCAGATGAAGGCCGGCAAGCTGCGGGCCCTGGCGCAGTTCGGCGAGAAGCGCGCCGCTTCCGCGCCCGACGTGCCGACCCTGAAGGAATCCGGGTACGACGTCGAGTTCTCGCTCTGGGTCGGCCTCTTCGCGCCGAAGGGCACGCCGGCGCCGATCATCGATCGCTGGCGCACCGAGGCGAAGAAGGCCGCCGCCACCGATCAGTTCAAGAGCGCCATCCACAACATCGGCGATGAGGTGGCGTATCTCGATGCGCCCGAGTTCGCGAAGTTCTGGGACGCGGACGCGAAGCGGGTGGAGGCCGCGGTACAGTCGATCGGAAAGGTGCAAGGCTGAAAATCGATCACCTGGCGGGCGCGATCTTCATTGCGCTCGGCGTGGTGGTATTCGCGATCAGCGGCGAGCTGCCGTTCGGCACGTTCTCCGCGCCTTCGGCGGGGATGATGCCGAAGGTGGTGACCGCGCTGATGATGCTCTTCGCCGGCCTGATCGTCGTAGGCGCGCGCGAGAGCCCGCCGCTCTCCACGGTGGACTGGAGCGACCGCAACCACATGGCGCTGGTGGTGGTGATCACGGCCGCGGCTGTCGCCTTGTACCAGCCGCTCGGCTTCCTCATCACCATGGCGCTTCTCGTCTTCTGCCTGCTGGTGATCGTGGAAAGGCGCAATGCGCTGATCGCTGCCGCCTACGGCATCGGGCTCACGCTGTTCGCCTACTGGCTCTTCGGCAAGGCGCTCAAGTCGCCGCTCGAGCGCGGGCTGCTCTGGTTCTGATGGGCGAGACGCTGCAGAGCCTGGCGCTCGGCTTTTCCGTGGCGCTGCAGCCGAGCATGCTGTGGTACGCCCTGATCGGCTGCCTGGTCGGCACGCTGGTCGGTGTGCTGCCCGGCATCGGGCCGCTCGCCGGCATCAGCATCCTGCTGCCGATCACCTACGGCCTGGATGCCACGCGCGCCATCATCATGCTCGCCGGCATCTACTACGGCTCGCAGTACGGCGGCTCGACCACCTCGATCCTGCTGCGCATCCCGGGCGAGGCGGCCTCCGTGATGACCTGCATCGACGGCAATGCGATGGCCAGGAAGGGACGGGCGGGGGCGGCGCTGTGCATCGCCGCGGTCGGCTCCTTCATCGCTGGCACGTTCGGCGTGCTGATGCTGACGGTGGTCGCGCCGCCGCTCGCCCTCTTCGCGCTTGGCTTCGGGCCGCCCGAATACACCGCGCTCCTAGTGCTCGGCCTCATCTTCCTCGCCTACATGTCGACGAGCTCGCTCGTGCGCACGCTGCTGATGGCGGCGTTCGGCCTCCTGCTCGGCACCATCGGCATCGACGTCATGACGGGACACTTCCGCTACTCCTTCAACATCCCGGAGCTCGGCGACGGCATCGGCATCGTGCCGGTGGCGGTCGGGCTCTTCGGCCTCGGCGAAATCCTCTCGACGCCGAGCCGCCAGGTGACGGGCGAGGTGATCCGCCCCAAGCTGCGCGAGTTGTGGCCGAACCGCACGGAATGGCGCCAATCCGGCTGGCCGATCGCGCGCGGTTCGGTGCTCGGCTTCCTGATCGGCATCATTCCCGGCTCGGCGCACATCATCTCGAGCTTCATGTCCTACGCGCTAGAGCGGCGCGTGGCCAAGCGGCCGGAGGAATTCGGGCACGGCGCGGTGGCGGGCGTCGCCGGCCCCGAATCGGCGAACAACGCGGCATCGACCGGCGCCTTCGTGCCGATGCTCGCGCTCGGCATTCCGACCGGGCCGGTGACCGCCGTATTGATGGCCGCGCTCCTCATCCACGGCGTGCCGCCCGGTCCGACGCTGGTGAACGACCACCCGCAGGTGTTCTGGGGCTTCGTCGCGTCGATGTACGTCGGCAACCTGATGCTGCTCGCCCTCAACCTGCCGCTGGTGGGCCTGTTCGTGAACCTGCTGCGCATCCCGTACGCGTACCTCTATCCGCTGATCATCATGTTCTGCGTGATCGGCGTCTACGAGGTGAACCACTCGGTGGTCGACGTCTGGATCATGCTGATCATGGGGGTGATCGGCTACGGCCTGAAGAAATTCTCCTTCGACCCGGCGCCGCTCGTGCTGGGCCTGGTCATCGCGCCGATCTTCGAGATGTCGCTGCGCCAGGCGCTCATCATGTCCGACGGCACGTGGATGATCTTCCTGCAGCGGCCGGTGGCACTGGTCCTGCTTGGGATCAGCGCCGCGCTGCTCGCGCTGTCGGCGATGGGTTACCTCTCGCGCCGCCGCGACTGGCGCGCCAAGCTCGCCGCCGAAGCCGGCAAGGAGTAGACGATGATCGTCACCCGCCGCAGAGCGCTCGCTGCCGCGCTCTTCATCCCGATCCAGGGAATGGCCGCCACGTGCGGCATCGTGACCCCTCGCCAGACGGAAGGGCCGTTCTTCAAGCCGGCATCACCCGAGCGCAGGAAACTGACCGATGCAGCAACGCTCGTGGTGACCGGCCAAGTGCTGGGGCGCGACTGCAAGCCGGTGCGCAATGCATTGCTCGACTTCTGGCACGCCGACGAGAACGGCGAGTACGACAACGGCGGCTTCCGCTTCCGCGGCCACCAGTTCACAGACGCCGAGGGCCGCTATCGGCTGGAAACGATCGTTCCGGCGATGTACCCCGGCCGCGCGCGCCACATCCACGTCAAGGTGCAGCCGCCGGGCGGCCCCATCCTCACCACGCAGGTCTACTTTCCGAACGATCCGGGCAACGCGCGCGACAGCCTCTTCCGCCGCGAGCTAGCGATGCAGATGAAGACAGCGGGGCAGGCGACCTTCGACTTCGTCGTCGCCTAGGAAGCCTCTGAAGAAGTCGTCCCCGCGAAGGCGGGGACCCAAGTCTTAGGAAATCTGAAGACCCATCCAGAAACCCGTTCCAATCAGCACTCGTTTCGTCGATTAAGCTTTAACGGGGTCCCCGCTTTCGCGGGGACGACGTTTAGTCGCTTTTCCAGAGCTTCCCTAGGTGATGTTGACGCGCCGCGTGCCCGAGCCGGCCTTCTTCGGCAGCGTCAGGCAGAGGACGCCGTCCTTGTAGTCCGCCTTGGCGCGGTCGGGGTCGACCTCGCCGGGCAGGTCGAAGCCGCGGCTCAGCATGCCGTAGCTGCGCTCGCTGTAGACGATGCGGCCGCCGTTCTTCTGCTCGCTCTCCTCGCGCACCTCGGCGCGCAGCGTGACGTGGCTGCCGTCGACATCGACGTGGATGTCCTCCTTCTTCACGCCGGGGATCTCGGCGCGCACCTGGTAGGACATGTCGTCTTCCTTGAGGTCGAGCCGGATCTGCAGGCTCGACATCGGGTTACCGCCTGAGGTGAAGGGGTTGCCACCTGAGGTGAAGGGGCTGGTCGCCATGGAGAGCGGCTTCACCAGGAAGCCGCGGGTCAATTCGTTGAAGACGTCCTCGATCGGACCGAAGCGGGAAGGATTTGCCATGAAACGCCTCATCGGGTCATATAGCCGCCACCCAGCAAGAAACGTTCGTGCCCGCTAGGGCTCTTCCCTGCCGTTACGGTTCTTCCCATCGGTCGACTTTTGTCCGGGCCGCAATCCAGTACGCGAGCACCAGCGCGACCGGCACCTGCACGGCGGCGGTGATGACGAAGCGCAGCCAGGCGTTGCGAACGTCCGGCGGCGCGGTGCCGGCGACGTCGAGCGGCACCAGGTAGGCGCAGAAGAACTCGATCGCCATGTTCGACACGGTGCAGGTGACGAAGGCGACGACGAGGAACTGCCCGCGGTGCTCGATGCGCTGGCGCAGCAGGAGTTGCCAGAAAAGCACGATCGCTGCTGCCAGCACGTAGGGCCAGAAGATCACCAGCCATTGCGGAATGCGCAGCATCTGCGCGGCTCGCTGCCGCCTACTCGGCGACGCAGAGATAGGTGAGGACGGAGATCCTGCGGCCGGCGAGCTTCACGCGCACCGTGTCTTCCTCGCCGCTGAACTCGACCGTCGCGCCGCTGGAGAGCGCCTTGGTGGCAACGTCGCCGATCTTCGGCGGCAGCGCCTGCCCGGCGCGAAAGGGTCCGGCGATCTTCCACTGCGGGCTGCGGATCTCGGCGGAAGTCACCTGGTACTTGGCGGCGTCGTTGCTGTAGGTCACCACGCCTAGCCGCAGGCCGTGGAAGACGAGGTCGCGGTACCTGGCGATGTAGGGACCCAGCTTCTCCTCGCGCACCACCCGCTCGCTGACCAGCGCGCCGATCCTGCGCAACGCGTCGTACGTGTCCGGCAGCCGCAAGCTGTAAGGACCGGAGCTGCAGCTCAGCTCATCGACGTAATGCGAGGTGTTCGCCGCGTATAAGTCGGACTGCGGCGGCAGGACGAGAGCGAAGGCAAGGAGCGCGGCGGCAAATTTCACGCCGCGAATCCTGCCATAACTGCGGTTAGGCGTCTTTCAGGCGGCGAGGCGGGTGCGCAGAAGCGGCGCGAGGGCCTGCGGCACGTCCGCCGGGGCGAGGAGGTCGCCCTGGCAGATGCGGCAGCCGGCATCGGTCAGGAACTCGCGCTGCGCCTCGGTTTCGACGCCCTTGGCAATCACCTCGAAGTTCATGCCCCGCGCGAGGGCGATCAAGGCCTTCGCCAGCCCGGCGCGCTCGGTGTCCTGCGGCACGCCGGCGATCAGCTTGCGGTCGATGCACACCGCGCTCGCGCGCAGCCGCTGCAGCGCCGGCAGCGATGCGTAGCCGGTGCCGAAGTCGTCGACGCCCAGACGCACCCCGGTGGCCGTAATGCCGGCGAGCACGCTCTCCAGGGAATCGGGCACCTGTCGAACGAGCGCTTCGGGCACTTCGATCAGGAGCGCGTGCGGCGGCAGGCCGCTTGCCTCCAGCGCGGCGCTCACCTGCTCGCCCAGCCCGCGCTCGCGCAGCTGCCGCGCGGTGACGTTGACCACCACGGAAAGCGGGCCGATGCCCTCGTCCAGCCAGCGGCGGCCTTGTGCGCAGGCTTCGCGCAGCACCCAGGCGCCGATCGGCACCAGCAGCCCCGTGTCGTCGGCGAGCGGGAGGAAGGACTCGGGCTCGAGCACGCCGTAGCGCGGATGCCGCCAGCGCAGCAGCGCCTCGGCGCCTGCCACCTGCCCGCTCGCCAGGTCGAAGCGCGGCTGGTAGACGAGGAAGAGCTCGTTGCGCGACAGGCCCTGGCGCAGCTCGTCGACCAGCGCCGCGGCGGCGGCCGCGTCCTCGTTCAGCATGGCGGAGAAGAACTGGTAGCCGTTGCGCCCCAGCTCCTTCGCCCGGTACATGGCGAGGTCGGCGAGCCGCAGCAGCGTCGCCACGTCCTCGCCGTCCTGCGGCACGCAGGCGATGCCGATGCTCGCCCCCGAGCTCACGCGGTGCTCGCCGATGCGGTAGGACTTGCCGAGCTCGTGCAGCAGCTTCTGCGCGACGGCGGCCGCCTCGCGCGGGTCGGCGATGTCCTGCAGCAGCACGCAGAACTCGTCACCGCCGATGCGGGCGATGAAGTCGTCGCCGCGCACCGAGGCGCGCAGCCGCGACGAAATCGTCTTGAGGAGCGTGTCGCCGACGTCGTGGCCGAGCGTGTCGTTCACGGTCTTGAAGTTGTCGAGATCGACGAACAGGAACGCGCAGGTCTTGCCGTGCCGCCGCGCATGCGCCACGGCCTCGCGCGCGCGCTCGGAGAACATCGCGCGGTTCGGCAGCCCGGTCAGCGTGTCGTGGTGGGCGAGGAACTCGAGGCGCCGCGCGTCGTGCTGGAGCTGGATCGCGGCAAAGCGCAGGTCTTCCTGCGCGCGCTTGAGC
>DATDCR010000623.1:0-6410 GCA_036524215.1 Burkholderiales bacterium | reverse complement strand
CACATCGACGTGCGAATTTCCACGATGCCGGTTCAATACGGCGAGTCGGTGGTGATGCGGCTGCTCAATCAGGCGGGCGGCGTGCTCGGGCTGGACAGGATCGGCATGCCGGCTGCAATGCTCGAACGGTTGCGCGACGTGATTCGCCGCCCGAACGGCACGGTGCTGGTGACCGGGCCGACCGGCAGCGGCAAGACCACCACGCTGTATTCGATCCTGAACCACATCAACTCCGACGGCATCAACATCATGACGCTGGAGGATCCGGTCGAGTACCCGATGACGCTGATCCGCCAGACCTCCGTGTCGGAGGCGGCGAAGCTCGACTTCGCAAGCGGAATCCGCGCCCTCATGCGCCAGGACCCGGACGCCATCCTGGTGGGCGAGGTGCGCGACCGCGACACGGCGGAAATGGCGTTCCGCGCGGCGATGACCGGCCACCAGGTCTATTCGACGCTGCATACCAATTCCGCGGCGGGCGCCTTTCCGCGGCTGCTCGATATCGGCATCGTGCCCGACATCCTGGCGGGCAACATCATCGGCATCCTGGGACAGCGCCTGGTGCGCAAGCTGTGCCGCACCTGCCGGCAGTCCTACGACCCCGACGTGCGTGAACGGCGCCTGCTCGGCATCACGCCCACCGAGCCGGCTGCCATCTTCCGCGCCGTAGGCTGCGAGCAGTGCGACTATCAGGGCTACCGCGGCCGGCAGTCGATCCTCGAGCTACTGAAGATCGACGGCACCATCGACGAGCTCGTCGCGCGGCGCGCCACCGCGCGCGAGATCCTGGCGGCCGCGCGCGCAAACGGCTTCCGCACGCTGGCCGACGACGGTGTGCGTCTGGTGCGCGCCGGCGTGACCAGCCTGGATGAAATCATGCGGGTGGTCGACTTGACCGACCGCATGGCCTGAGCGCCGCGCCCATGCCGCTCTACAGCTACAAAGCCGTCGACGCGCGCGGCAAGAGCGTGCTCGGCCGCGTCGAAGCCGTGAACCTGTTCGACCTCGAGCAGCGCCTCGCGCGCATGGACCTCGACCTCGTCTCGGGCGCCCCGTCGCGGCAGAAGACGCGCCTGCTCGGCGGCGGCATCGCGCGCCAGGACCTGATCAACTTCTGCTTCCATCTGGAGCAGCTGGCCTCCGCCGGCGTGCCGATCCTGGAAGGCCTTACCGATCTGCGCGAAAGCGTGGAGAGCGCGCGCTTTCGCGAGGTGGTCGCCGGCCTGGTCGAATCGATCGAAGGCGGTCGCAGCTTGTCGCAGGCGCTGGCCGAATTTCCCGAGGTATTCAGCAAGGTCTTCGTGAGCCTGGTTCGCTCGGGCGAGCAGACCGGCAAGCTGTCCGAGGTCCTGAAGAGCCTGACCGAGTCGCTCAAGTGGGAAGACGAGCTCGCCGCGCAAACCAAGAAATTGATGATCTACCCGGCGTTCGTCGGGGGGATCGTGCTGCTGGTCACTTTCTTCCTGATGATCTACCTGGTGCCGCAGATGACCGGCTTCATCCGCAACATGGGCCAGGACATCCCGCTGCAGACCCGGCTCTTGATGGCGGTGTCGAGTTTCTTCGTCAACTACTGGTACGCCGTCCTGGCGGCGCCGTTCGTCGCATGGTTCGGGCTGAAGGCGGCGATCCGCAGCAACCCGGCCGTCGAGTACGCCGTCGACCACTACAAGCTCACCATGCCGCTCATCGGACCGATCCTGCGCAAGATTATCCTGTCGCGCTTCGCGTCGAGCTTCGCGATGATGTATGGCTCGGGCATCACGGTGCTCGACGCGATCCGCAGCTGCGAGGAGATCCTCGGCAACAAGCCGCTCGAGCAGGCCCTGCGCAGCGCCGGCCAGCAGATCGCCGAAGGCAAGAACCTCACCACCGCGTTCCAGGACCTGGCCCTTTTCCCGCCGCTCGTGATCCGCATGATGCGCATCGGCGAGAACACCGGGGCCCTCGACACGGCGCTCCTCAACGTCAGCTACTTCTATAACCGCGAGGTGCGCGAGGCGATCGGCAAGGTCCAGGCGATGATCGAGCCGGCGCTCACCCTGGTGCTCGGTGCCATCCTCGGCTGGGTCATGCTCTCCGTGCTCGGCCCGGTGTACGACGCCATCTCGAAGATGAAATTCTGATGTTCGGCGCACGGCACATCCTCTACTTCACGGCCGAGGAGCGCTTCCTCTACCGGAGCGCCGGCTCGGCGCTCGAGCTCGAGGGCAAGTTCACCGCCGACGAGGCAGGACTCGCGTCCTTCCGCGAGGAGTTGCGCGCGCGGCGCGGCGCGCTTTTCGCCGTTGCCGCCGACCTCGCCGGGGAGGACTTCCACGAGGAGCAGATCCCGTTCGTGCGCGGCGGCGACCGCGAAGCGCTGCTGTCGCGCCGGCTCGCGCAACGTTATCGCGACACTCGCCTCGCCGTCGCCCTGTCGCTCGGGCAGGTGACCACGCCCGAGCGGCGCAACGAACGGGTGCTGCTCGCCTCCTTTACGAACACGCAGCAGCTCGCGCCATGGCTCGACGCGCTGGAAGAAAGCGGCGCGCGCCTGGCCGGGGTGTATTCCGTGCCGCTCCTCGCCCCCGCCCTGGCGGCCAAGTTCGGCGGCCGCGGCGGGCGCGTGCTGATCGTCACGGCGAACCGCGCCGGCCTGCGGCAGTGCTACGTCGAAGAAGGGCGCCTGCGCTTCGCGCGCCTTGAGCGCACCGCGGAGCTCGCGCCCGAAGCGCTTGCCGGCTTCGTGCGTTCGGAGACGCAGCGCCTGGTGCAATACCTGATGACGTTGCGCGCGCTGCCGCGCGATGCAGGCCCGGTCCAGGTCGTCGTGATTGCGCCGGCGGGCGAGCGAACCGCGTTCGAGCAGGCACTGGCCTCCGACGCGCGCCTCATCTTCCGCACGGTCGATTACGCGGACGCGCTCAAGGCCGTCGGTGTCCGGCATGCCCCGCCGGGCACGAGCGCCGAAGCGCTCTATGTGCATCTCGCGGCGCACAAGCCGCCCCGCGAGCAGTTCGCGAGCCGCGAGGACCGGCGGCGCTACGTCCTGTGGCAGCTTCAGCGCGGCATCGTGATTGCCGGCGCGGCCGCCTTCTGCGCCTGTGCGGTGTTCGCCGGCGACCGTTGGCTCGCGACGCGCGATATGCGAACGCAGGCGGACGGCCAGATGCGCGAGGCGCGGGAGGCCGCGCAGCAGTACGAGCGCATCACCGCCACTTTTCCGGTCACGCAGACCAGCACCGAGAACCTCAAGGTGGCGGTCGTCGAATTCCGCCGCATTGCCGAGCGTACGGCGAGTCCCGAGCGCGCCTTCCTGCATGTTTCGCAGGTATTGCAGCGCTATCCGCAATTCGAGCTCGATGCCCTGCGCTGGACGGTCGGGCGGCCGAACGAGATGCGCGAGGCGACGGCGAAGCCGGCGGCGCAGCCGCAAGGCGGCGCCGACACGGTGGTGGCGATCGAGGTGTCCGGACGCGTCAACGCCACCCAGCGCAACGATTACCGCGGCATCACCGCGCAGGTGCAGAACTTCGCCGATGCGCTGGCCGGCGAGGGCTACGAAGTGGTGCGCACCCAATTGCCTTTCGACGTGACCTCGGAAGGCGTCCTCACCGGCGACATCGGCGAAATGGAATCTAGCGACGCGCCGCGATTTACGGTGGTGCTGATCCGGAGGCTGCCGTGAGGCTGACGCGCGACGAACTGAAGCGTCTCGCCGCGCCCGTCGGCATCGCGATCGCTTTACTGGTCGCCGGGGCGGCGCTGATCGTCAGCGCGGGCAATGCACGCGCCACAGCGCAGGGACAGTTCGCGGCCGCGCAGGCCGAGCGCCGCGCCAATGCGGAGCGCCTGGCGCGCATCGCGGAAGAAGAGCGCGAGGTGAAGGAGAAGATCGACGTCTACCAGCGCCTCAAGCAAGCGCGCATCCTCGGGCCGGAGCAGCGCCTGGAATGGGCCGATGCCATCGCCCACATCCGGACGCAGCGCGAGCTCCTCGACCTGCGTTATATCGTCGAACGCCAGAGGCTTCTCTCATCGGTCGCCGGCAAGCCCGGCAACGTCGACTTCTATGCCAGCACGATGAAGGTCGAGCTCGCCCTGCTGCATGAGGAAGACCTGCTGCGTTTCCTCGCCGACCTGCGCCAGTCCGGCAATGCCTTCTATGCGGTGAAGAAGTGCGCGTTGACGCGCACCGGGCAAGCGATCGGCGGCGCGACCATGACGCCGCGACTGCGCGCCGAATGCGATATCGATCTCATCACGATCATGGATCGGGGAGCGAAGAAATGAGGCGGCTCGCCATGCTTGCGCTGCTCGCGGGCGCCTGCGCAGCAGAGCCGGCGCCGGCGCAGGAGCTCGGGCGCCTGTTCTTCACGCCCGAGCAGCGCGCCAACCTCGACGCGCGCCGCAAGGCCCGCGTGCCCGACAAGCCGGCCGCCGCCGTGGTCGCCTCGCCGGTGACCCGGGTCGACGGCTACGTCAAGCGCTCGGGCGGCCCTTCCACCGTGTGGATCAACGGGGAATCGGTGTCCGCGGGCGCGCAAGAGGCGCCGCGCATCGACGAGCGGCGCAACGAGGGCACGGTCTCGATCACCGTCGGCGAAGGCGGCAATCGCGTTCGCCTCAAGCCGGGCGAAGCGCTCGACCGCGGCAACGGCGAAGTGCGCGACGTCATCGGCGATGGCCAGATCGACGTCCGTCGCGGGGCCGCGCAATGACGCCGCGTCGCGACCAGCGCGGCGTGGTCGCGGTGGTTCTCCTGCTCTCGATCCTGGCCCTCGGCGCCTCGTATTACATGGTGTCGCGCCTCGAGGCGATGAGCATGCAGGCCAAGGCTTTCGAGCGCCAGCACAACGCGGGCGTGCTGAATCGCGCCAAGCAGGCGCTCATCGGCTACGTCGCGGCGCAGGCGTCGAAAGCCTACGAGGACAATCCCGGCGCCTTGCCCTGTCCCGAAGCGGCAGGGTATTACGACGACCCGAGCAACGAAGGCAAGACGGCCTCGAGCTGCACCCTGCCTAAGGTGGGACGGCTGCCTTGGCGTACGCTGGGGCTGGAGAAGCTGCTCGACTATTCCGGCGAGCCGCTCTGGTACGTCGTTTCGCCCGGCTGGGCGCGCACAAGCGGCAATACGCTGATCAACGCCAACACCATCGGCCAGTTGAGCCTCGACGGCACGAGCGGCACGGATGGCGACACCATCGTCGCACTGATCATTGCCCCCGGCCCGGCCATGGTGGTCACTGCCGCGACCGGATGCACGGCGTGGACGCAAAGCCGGCCGACGAGCGGGACGCCCGATTGGCGTAATTACCTCGAGTGCGAGAACGCGACCTCGCCGGCCGACAGCAGCTTCGTCAGCACCGGCCCAAGCACTTCGTTCAATGACCAGGTGGTGAAAGTCACCAAGGCCGACATCATGCCGGGCATCGAGGCGGCGATCGCCAACCGCATCGAGCGCGAGATCGCGCCGCTCGTCAAGAACGTTTACGCCACCAGCTCATGGAGCCTGTCGAGCTCGAATCCCGTTTTCCCTTACCCGGCGCCGTTCGCCAACCCGGGTACATCGACCTATCAGGGCAGCGCGGGCACCACGGCCGGCCTTCTTCCGGTGACGTCGCAAGCCTGCAGCGGCGATCCCCGCTGCTCGAGCACCTTTGTGGCCTGGAACCAGGGCATCACGCCGACCGTCCAGTACACCGGCGGCGCCGCCGATTTCGACAACCTGAACTGCTCGTTCATCTCCAGCACCGAGGCGCTGTGCTACGCACAGTACAAGAACACCGGTTCCATGACCGTTCGCATGGCGGCCCGTGCACGCAACGTCGCCATGGCGCTGCGCAAGTTCGACACTACGCAGGTGACCGCGCAGTCCCAGGTTTTCGGTACCTGGACGAACGCGACCGTTACTTCCGCCGCCGGCACGCTCAACAGCGACGGATCAGGCACCATCTACGTCAACGTCTCGCTGCCATACTCCATCAGCAACAGCTACTTCTACATCGTGATGGACATCGGCCTGCTCGCCGATCTGCTCGATTCGACCAACAGCCTTACCGGATGGTACGTGCGCAACGAATGGTATCGGCTGACCTACTACGCCGTGACCTCGCGCCACACGGCCGCCGTGTTGCCGACCAGCCCGGCGTGCACCACCGGCGTGAACTGCCTCTCGGTCACGAACGTGACGCCGAGCGGCGCGCAGCGCGCGATTCTGATCCTCGCCGGGCGCAGCATCAACAACGCCACGCGGCCAAGCGCAACCCTCGGCGACTACCTGGAATTCGGCAACGCCTCCGGTAGCTACGAGCGCCAGACCGTCAGCAGCGTGGTCGCCGCCGGCCTGAAGCGCCCATTCAACGACCGCATCGTCGTCGTCGATACGAATTGATGCGCGCCAAGATGCGACGCAGGAGCGGATTCAC
>DATDCR010000622.1:0-7530 GCA_036524215.1 Burkholderiales bacterium | reverse complement strand
CGCATAGATTGCCCGGGCGCATGAACGACTTTTCACAACTGCTGCTTCGCGCTTCCCAGGTCTTCGGGGCCCCCGCGTACGTGGCGAGCATCGTCAAGCGTCCGCCGTACGACGTGTACCGCTGGATCGCGGGGGTCGAGCAGCCGCAGGAGCATGATCGCCGGGAGCTCGAAACCCTCCTGCGCGTCGCGCTGCACCGCAACGCAGCGCTGCCCAGCCGTCGCCGGCGCTGGAGCGACCTCACCGCGCCGGCCTAAGAGTTTTGCAGCGGACTGTCGTGCAGGCCGAACAATTGCTACATCCGGACTAAGCCCGACCTCGGGCGTTAACCGAAAGGATGTTCCATGAAACAGGCTGTAGTTTCGGCAGTCATTGCCGCGGGCGTTTGCTGCTCGGCAAGCGCATTTGCGCAAATGCGCGACCCCGGCGCGAGCGGCGCCTACGCCGGTGCCTCAATCGGCCAGTCGAAATTCCGCGATGCCTGCGCAGGCTTCTCCGGTTCCTGCGACGACAAGGACACCGCCTGGCGGCTGTTCGGCGGCTACCAGATGAACCGCAACTTCGGGGCGGAGGTCGGTTATGCCGACTTTGGCAAGGCCGAGGCGAGCAACACGCTCGGCCGGTCGAGCGTCGACGCGAACGCCCTGGATCTGGTGGCGATCGGCAGCCTGCCGATCATCGACCGGCTCTCCGCCTACGGGAAGCTGGGCGTGTATCACGGCACCCTGAAGTCGGGTGGCACGGACCACAGCAACAATGACCTGACCTTCGGCCTCGGCGCGCAATACGACCTGCTGCGCAATGTCGGCCTGCGCACCGAATGGCAGAGGTACAAGGACATGGGCGGCGGCGACTTCGGCAAGTCCGACATCGACGTCCTCAACGTCGGCCTGCTTTACCGCTTCCAGTAGCGAAACGGGGCTGCCCGGCCGCGCGCCGTAGAATGGCGCGCGCGCCCGGGTGGCGAAACTGGTAGACGCAGCGGACTTAAAATCCGCCGGCCGCAAGGCCGTGCCGGTTCGATTCCGGCCCTGGGCACCAAATCGCGCATCGAACGGCTACGGCACGTCGATTGCTCGCTACACCCATCGGCATGAGCGATGACGCACCGCAAACCGGGCCAGAGTACGACGCGGACCTCGCGCGCTGGGCGAAGGAGCTCGGCGTTTCCTACGAGGAGCTGCGCTCGACGCTGAACTACGCCGGGCCGACGTTCAAGGACTTGACCTTCTCGAGCGAAGCGCGCCGCGCAGGGTCGACGTCCATGCCGTCGTAGAACACGTAGTCGAAGCTGCCGTCGTACGAGACGACGCGCGCCGGGTTTCCCATCACTACGGCGCGGGCCGGCATCGACCGGATGACCACCGAGCCGGCGCAGATGACGACGTCGTCCCCGACCGTGATCTGCCCGACGATGACCGAGTGCGCGCCGATGAAGACGCGGTTGCCGATGGTCGGCGCGCCGCGACCCTCGGCGCTGGGCGCCTTGCCGATCGTCACGTTCTGCGCGAGGCTGCAGTTGTGGCCGATGCGCGCCTGCGGCGCGACGATGATCGCACCGTAGTGGCCGATGTAGAGCCCGTCGCCGATCTCGCATTCGGGCGGCAGGCAGATGCCGGTGAGGACCTCGATCGCTTTCTGCGCGATCGCGAGCAGCGGGCGCAGCGCGAAGCCGAGCAGGCCGTCGCGGTGGTGCGCGGCGCGGCTCACGCGGTACACGCAGCTCGCCCAGAAGCCCTGCGTGAGGAAGATGGTGCGCAACGCCGCATCGGCGGTGACGCGATAGCGCCGGAAATCCCGGGCGATGTGCTGCCACCAGGGCGTGTGATGCAGCTCCAGGCGCGGCCCGTCGCCCACCTGCATCCAGGTGGTGCTCGCTTTTTCCCTAGTTGCCGGGCGCATCGACGAGCAGCGGCGCTTCGTGCAGGTAACGCGTGCTGCGGCGCCGGCCGGCGATGTCACGGAAGACGTCGAGCACCTGCTCGGTGGTGAGGCCGACCTCGGGCGCCACGGCCTCGGCGGCGATGCCGTGGTCGAGCGCGTACATGCAGAGGTCGAGGGTGCGCAGCGAGATGCCGAAGAAGAATTCCTCCTGCGTCTGCGCGAGCGAGTAGGTGTCCGTGGTGGGCGCACGGGTGCGGATCTCCTCGGGCACGCCGAGGGCGGCGGCGAGCTGGTAGACCTGCGACTTGTAGAGGTGCGCGATCGGCTTCACGTCGGCGGCGCCGTCGCCGTTCTTGACGAAGAAGCCCTGGTCGTACTCGAGGCGGTTGGGCGTGCCGGCCACCGCATACTGCAGGCGATCGGCGTGGAAATACTCGATCTGCTTGCGCGTGCGCTGCTTCATGTTCGTCGTGGCGACGATGCCGAGGTAGACCTCGGGCGGCATGCGCGCTTCGTGCTGCTCGCCGTGCGGGCCGCGTACGACAAGGTTGAAGACGTTGTAGCCGCCGGTGCCGGCCTTGCGCAGCACGACCTTCGAGCGCCAGCCGGGGCCGTATTGCGGAAACAGGCGCCGGATGAACTCGTCGCGGCGCCGGTAGCAGCCGGCTCCGATCAATACGGGCGTGATGTCCTCCAGCACCGTCGCGACGCCCAGCCAGTCGGCCAGCGTGCGGCCCAGGCGCAGGCTGTCCGGATCGGAGTCCTGCTCCGGCATGAAGATGCCGAAGACGTTGCCGGCGCCGAACGCGCGCACGCAAAGGGCGGCCACCACGCTCGAGTCGACGCCGCCGGAGAGGCCGAGCACGATGCCCTTGCGACGCAGCTGCTTCAGCACCTGCGCGCGCAGCGTCGTGGCGATGCGGTCGATCTCGCTCGCGGCGTCGATGTTCAGGGAGAGCGGCGCGAACCGGGCGTTCATGCGGCGAGGAGCTCCTTG
Organism: Burkholderiales bacterium; assembly: GCA_036524215.1. GTDB lineage: Bacteria > Pseudomonadota > Gammaproteobacteria > Burkholderiales > SG8-39 > SCGC-AG-212-J23. The sequence continues at coordinate 4,649 of DATDCR010000622.1, read as the reverse complement.
CGGGCGATCTTGCCGTTCTCGCTCTTGGGCAGCTGGCCGCGGAACTCGACCGCGGTCGGCACCATGAAGTCCTCGAGCCGCGCGGCACAGTGGCGGATGACATCGCGCTCGCTGACGCCCTCGTCCGCCACCACGATCGCCTTCACCGCGTGGCCGAGGATCGGGTCGGGCACGCCGATCACCGCGACTTCGCGCACGCCGGGGATCTCGTAGATCGCGTTCTCGACTTCCTTCGGGCTCACCTTCTCGCCGCGCGTCTTGATGATGTCGTCCTTGCGGCTGACGAAGTAGAGGAAGCCTTCCTCGTCCGCGCGGAAGAGGTCGCCCGTATGCAGCACCTTCTCCCACGGATAGGGACCGGGCCTGAGGACCCGGCTGGTGGCGGCGTCGTCCGCCCAATAGCCCTTCATGACGTGCGCGCCGCGGATCACCAGCTCGCCGACCTCGCCCGGCGCGGCACGCTCGCCGTTCTCCCGCACCACGTAGGCCTCGGTGCCGGGGATCGCGATGCCCACCGACTCGGGCCGGCGGTCGAGCTCGGCCGGCGGCAGATAGGTGCAGCGCTTGCATTCGGTCAGGCCGTACATCGAGTAGAGCCTGGCGCCCGGAAAGAGCTCGCGCAGGCGCTGGATGTGCGCGCGCGGCAGCGCGGCAGCAGTGTTCGTGATGTAGCGCAGGTCGGGAAACATGTCCGCCTGCAGGTGCTTCAGCTGCAGCAGCACCGCGGCTAGCGTCGGCACGAGCGGGAAGCCGGTCACACGCTCGCTTTTCAGCTTGTCGAGCAGCACGGCGGGGTAGGTGAACGACTTCTCGAGGATCAGCGTCGCGCCGACCTTCGCGCACATCAGCGCCTGGTAGAGGCCGTAGTCGCAGGCGAGCGGCAGGACCGAAAGCACGACGTCGTCCGCCTTGCTCTCGAGATAGGTGGTGATCGAGCTCGCCGCCGCCACGATGTTGGCGTGCGTCATCGTCACGCCCTTGGGGAAGCCGGTCGAGCCCGACGTGTACACGATCATCGCGACATCGAGATCGATGCCGGGATGCGGCAGCTCGGCGGGCTCCGCCGGCTTGAACGGCGTCACCAGCGTCGCTGCGACGGCGGGCGCGCGGCTGGTCGCTTCCTTCGCCACCTCGGCGAGGCGCGGCTCGGTGACGAGCGCCTTCGCCGTGCAATGGTTGAGGATGTAGGCGAGCTTTTCCGCCTTCGTGCCCGGGTTGACGACGCTGAACACGCCGCCCGCCATCAGCGTGCCGAAGACCGAGATCACCGCCTCGGGGGAGTTATGCAGGAAGACGACGACGCGATCGCCGCGCGCCACGCCGCTCCGGCGCAGCTCGCAGGCGAGGGCATGCGCGCGCGCCGCGAGCTCCTGGTAAGTCAGGCGCTGCGGCCCGGCGACCAGCGCGGTCTTGCCGGGAAAGCGGCGGGCGCTTTCCAGCAGGAATGTCTCGACGCGCATTGTCAGGCGGTCAGGCGACCAGCTCGAACTTGCGAGGCTGCGAGTCCAGCTTGCGGCCGACGTAGGTGCTGATCGCGCGGATCGAGTCGAGGTTCTCCGGCAGCATCTCGTCGTCGTGCACCTCGATGCCGAAGGTGGTCTCGAGGAAGCACACCAGCTCGAGCACGCCGGTCGAGTCGATGATGCCGGCGTCGAGCAGCGATGCGTCGTGCGTGATGGCTTCGCCACCGTCGCGAAACAGGAAGTTCTCGCCGATGAAGCGGCGCACGGCCAGGCTGATGTCTTGTTTCATGTCTGGAGTTTCCGGGGCAGGGGTGACGATAGCGGGGGTTCGTGACATGCGATTCGAGTCCTGTAAGCCCCTTCAGATCAGCGGCATCACGTCAGGTCATGGATGAACGACGCGTGCAGCAGCTGCGTCGACAGGATGCCGATGAAAGCCATGTTGTCCGCGGTCGAGACCGGTCCGAGCGGATTACGGCACTTGTCGAGCAGGCGGGTGACGGCGCGCGGCTCGAAGTAGCCGGCGCGGGCGATCGCCTGCGGCGAAAGGAGCGCGGCAACGTATTCCGGCGACGCCCGGCCGCGCAGAAAGCTCTCGCTGTCCGGCGCGCGATAAGGCTGCTTCGGCCGCTCGACGATCGCGCGCGGCAGGTGGCGGCCGAGCGCGCGGCGCAGCAGATACTTTTCCTGCAGGCCGCGCAGCTTCATCGCCGGCGGCAATCTGGCGCCGAGCTCGACCACGCGGTGGTCGAGGAAGGGGAAGCGTCCCTCGACGGCATGCGCCATGGCGACGCGATCGCCCTGCGACGACAGGATGTAGCCCGGCAGCAGGCAGCCCGTCTCGAGGTACTGCGCGCGCGAGAGCGGGTGCCAGGTGGAGAAATCCTGCGGCAGGCCGGAGCGCAGCTCCTCGAGCGGGTTGTAGCCGTTGATCGTCCTGCGCAGGTCTTCCGAGTAGAACTGGCTGATGCGCCGCGTGAGGCTGAAGCGGGGCAGGTGCGAGAAGAGCGGATCGTCCTTCGCCTCGAGGCCGCGGCGGAAGAAGGCTTCGAGGTAGCGTATCGGCTGCGCCTGCAGCCCGCCGAGGTACGGATAAAGGCGCCGCAGCAGCATCGGCCGCCACTTCGATTGCGGCTGGCGCGCCCAGAACCGGCGCACCATCGCTTCCTTGAAGATGTCGTAGCCGCCGAAGACCTCGTCGGCGCCTTCGCCCGTCATCACGACCTTGAAGCCGTGGTCGCGCACCTGCCGCGAAAGCAGGAACAGCGCCGCCGGCGCCGAGCGCACGAGCGGCCGCTCGGTGTGCTCGATCACCCTGGGGAAGGCATCGGCGATGTCGTTGCCCTTGCAGCGCAGCGCCGAGTGGTCGGTCTGCAGCGCGTCGACCAGGGCCCGCTGGTAAGGCGATTCGTCGAGCTCCTTCGCCTCGAACTCGAGCGAGAACGTGCGCAGCTGCGCGCCTTGCTGCTGCTTCGCGAGCACGGTGGTCGCCGAGGAATCGAAGCCGCCGCTCAGGTACGCGCCCACCGGCACGTCGGCGCGCATGCGGATGCGGGTCGCATCCGCCAGCAGGTGCTCGATCTGCTCCTGGTACTCGGCCTCCGTCGCGCTGCCCCGTTCGTGGCGCGATGGAAACCGCAGCTGCCAGTACGGCGTGATCTTGATCGTGCCGTTCTCGGCAATGAGCTGATGCCCGGGCGGCAGCTCGTGGACGTCCTTGAAGGCCGTGCGCGGCGCGAGCGGCGACCAGAAGGTGAAGCACTGGTCGAGGCCGAGCGGGTCGAGCTCGGCGCGCAGCCCCGGATAGCGGAAGAGCGACTTCACCTCGGAGGCGAACACCAGCACGCCGTCGTGCACGGCGTAGTAGAGCGGACGCACGCCCATGCGGTCGCGCGCCATGACCAGGCGCTGGGCACGGCGATCCCAGATGGCATACGCGAAGTCGCCATTGAAGGATTCGACGCACTTCGGGCCGTGCTCGGCGTACGCGTGCAGGATGGTCTCGGTATCGCTGCGCGTGCGGAACTGCCGGCCGCGCGCGATCAGCTCGGCTCGCAGCTCGACATAGTTGAAGATCTCGCCGTTGAAGGTGACCCAGAGCTCGCCGTCCGGCGTCGAGAGCGGCTGCTTGCCGCCGGAAAGATCGATGATCGAAAGCCGGCGGTGGCCGAGGGCGGCGCGTCCGTCCACGTACACCCCGCGAGCGTCGGGTCCGCGGTGGCGCACGGCCTCGACCATGCGCTCGAGCACCTCCCGTGGCGCGAGCGGACGGGGGGTCAGGGCGTAATAGCCTGCGATGCCGCACATTGGAGACCCCGAAATTAAGGGCCTTCGTGCGACTTCAGCGACCCCCCCGGCTAGTCCTGTTGGAGCGCCGCTAGAATCCTTTCATGTCCTTAAGAGCATTCAACTTTTCGCGCTGGATCGACGAGCACGCGCACCTGCTGAAGCCCCCGGTCGCCAACCGGATGGTGTTTCCTGACGCGCAAGACCTCATCGTGCAAGTCGTGGGCGGCCCCAACCGCCGGACGGACTATCACGACGACCCCTACGAGGAGTTCTTCTACCAGCTGCGCGGCAGCATCGTCCTCAACGTCATCGAGGACGGCCGGCCGGCCGAAATCCCGGTCCGCGAGGGCGAGATCGTCCTCCTGCCGGCGCACTATCGGCACTCGCCGCAGCGCCCGGAGCCCGGCTCGGTCGGGCTGGTGGTCGAGAAGGTCCGCCCGCGCGACGTCGACGATGCCTTCGAGTGGTACTGCCCGCGCTGCTGGGCCAGGGTGCATCGCATCGAAGTGAACGTGCAGAACATCGTCGCCGACCTGCCGCCGCTCTTCGACGCCTTCTATGCCAGCGAGCGCAAATGCCCGCAATGCGGCCACATCCACCCCGGCAAAGGCTAATTCGGGGTCAGGGCATTAATTCAAGCCGGACGCGATTGCGGCCGAAGAGGTAGGCGTAGTCGCGCGAAGCGGCGAGCTCGCGCGTGAGGAGCACGCCGAGGCCGCCGACCTTGCTGCCGGCGTTTGCCGCCCGATAGGCGAGGGGATTGAACGCGGGAGCGTTATCCTCGTAGGCGACCTTCACGGCGCCGTTTTCCGCGTCGAGGCTGATCCAGACGGGCGCGTCTCGCTCGCCGCGATGGCCATGGCGGATGGTGTTGACGAAGAGCTCCTCGAGCACCAG
>DATDCR010000621.1:0-4430 GCA_036524215.1 Burkholderiales bacterium | reverse complement strand
ATGGTGCTCGCCGGCATGATCCCGCTCGCGCTGGGCGTCGGGCTGGACACGTACGTGGTGGCGAGCGTGGTGGCGAAGAACCCCGTCGTCGCCGCGGTCATCGCGCTCGTCCTCCTCGCGATCTTCGCCTGGCTTTGGCTCGCGCTGCCGCGCCGTGAAAGCCGCCGGCACGCATAGCGCGCGATAATGCAGCGCATGAAGCGCTGGTTGCTTCTGCTCCTTTGCGCTGCCGGCCCCGCACTCGCACAGCCGACCGGCATCCTGCTGGTCGCAAAGCCGGGATTAGCCGATCCGAATTTCCGCGAAAGCGTCGTGCTTGTCACGCGGACGGAATCCGCGACCCTCGGCGTGGTGCTTAACCGGCCGACGACGATGCGGCTCGCCAATCTCGCGCCGCGCTGGCCGGGCGCGGAGCGATACCAGGAGCCGCTGTACGCCGGCGGGCCGGTGATGCAGCAGGTCGTGGTGGCGCTTTTCGTCGCCGAGGTGCCGCCCAGCGCGCCGGCCTTCCATGTCCTGCCGCGCGTCTATCTCAGCATGCATCCCGACAACATCGAGCCGCTTCTCGAACGCCCGGGCAGCGCGGTGCGGCTTTTCGCCGGTTTTTCCGGCTGGGCGCCGCGCCAGCTGGAAGCGGAGATCCAGGCCGGCGGCTGGTACGTGCTGCGGGCGAACGAAGAGCTGCTTTTCCGCCGGGATAGCGCGGGACTTTGGACCGAACTGGTGCAAAAAGCGCAAGGCGCGCGCGCACTCGGCGACTTCGCGACGCGTGTTGCAACGCGCTGAGCGCGTATCGCGAAGGGCTTTGGATATACTCGTCGCATGATCCGTTTCCTCCGCATCGTCCTGTCGCTGGCCGCTGCTGCGCTCAGCGCGCCTGCGCTCGCGCAGGATGAAGCCATGATCCTGATCGCGCATCCGGCTTTCCGCGATCTCGAGTATCGCCAGACCGTGCTCATCGCCGCGCCGGCGCCCAACGGCGGTCATATCGGCGTCATCCTCAATCGTCCGACGCGGCGCTCGCTGGGGAGCCTCTTCCCGGAGCATGAGCCCTCGAAGAAGGTGATCGAGCCGGTGTACTACGGCGGCCCCTTCTCACGCAGCGCGCTCGTCGCGCTGGTGCACGCCAATAACTCTCCCGGCCCGGGTTCCGTGCCGCTCATGAAGGACCTGTACCTCGCCTTCCGCGCCAACACCATCGATCACGTGATCGAGACCACGCCGAACGATGCGCGCTATTTCGTCGGCTACGTCGGCTGGCGGCCGGGCGAGCTGAAGAGCGAGATCGATCGCGGCCTGTGGTCGGTGCTCGACGCCGATGTCGAGATGGTGTTCCGCAAGGACACCGAAGGACTGTGGGAAGAGCTGCTGCAGTCGAGCAAGCGCATCCGGGCAGAAGGCGGCAGCGCCGCGCTGTACGCCGCCGTCGCTCACTGACGACGCGCCGGCCGGGCCCGGGCGCCCGGTAAAGCCGCGTCACGCGTGGCGCTTACGCTAGCGGCATGAACGCCGAATCCGGCAGCCGCGCTCTTGGCGCGGCCAACGACCTCCTCGATCTCTTGCGTCTCGCGCAGGCCGCGGCCGAGCGTGTGGCGCAGGAAGTCTATGGCCCGTCCTTCGAGCACGCCGATCTCATTACGCGCGAGCTGCAGCGCCTTCGCCGCAGCGCCGAAAAGCTGGCGGGCAGCGTGGAGGACGTCGTCTCGCGCAACGAAGGTCCGCCCGCTGATCGACCGCACCCGCGCCGCCGCGCCAGCGATCACCACTGAATTAGTGCCCTGACCCCGAATTAAGGGGTCAGCACGACCTTGATGCAATCGTCCTGCTTGTCGCGGAACATGCGATAGGCGTCCGGCGCTTCCTCGAGCTTCATGCGGTGCGTGATGACGAAGCTCGGATCGATCTCGCCTTTCTCGATGCGCGCGAGGAGCGGGCGCAGGTAGCGCTGCACGTGCGTCTGCCCGGTGCGGATGGTGAGCGAGCGGTTCATCAGCGTGCCGGCCGGGAATTTGTCGACCATCCCGCCGTAGACGCCCGCCACCGAGATCGTGCCGCCGCTGCGGCAGGCCATGATCGCTTCGCGCAGCGCGGCGGGCCGGTCGGTCTCCAGCATCATCGCCTGCTTCATCCGATCGAAGGCGTGCGCCATCGTGTGGTGCGCGTGCGCTTCCATGCCGACCGCGTCGATGCAGGCATCCGGTCCCCGGCCGCCGGTCAGCTCCTTCAAGGCGTCGAGGACGTTCTCCTCCGTGTAGTCGATCGGCTCGGCGCCGAGCCGGGTGGCGGCGAGGCGCAGACGCTCCGGGAACCGGTCGATGGCGATGACGCGCTCGGCGCCGAGCAGGAAGGCCGACGCGATGGCGAACTGCCCGACCGGCCCGCAACCCCACACCGCAATCGTGTCGCCGGGCTCGATGGCGCAGTTCTCCGCCGCCATGTAGCCGGTGGGCAGGATGTCCGACAGGAAAAGCACCTGCTCGTCGGCGAGTCCGTCCGGAACCTTGATCGGGCCCACGTCGGCGAAGGGCACGCGCGCATATTCGGCCTGGCCGCCCGCGTAGCCGCCGAGGAGGTGCGAGTAGCCGAAGATGCCGCACGGCGAGTGGCCCCACAGCTTGTCCGCCATCCACGCGTTGGGATTCGAGTTCTCGCACAGCGAGAACATCTGCTTGCGGCAGAAGAAGCAGTTGCCGCAGGCGATCGGGAAAGGCACCACCACCCGGTCGCCCACCTGAAGGTTCTTGATGGAAGAACCGACTTCCACCACCTCCCCCATGAACTCGTGGCCCAGGATGTCGCCCTTCACCATGCCCGGCACGAAACCGCCGTAGAGGTGCAGGTCCGAGCCGCAGATCGCCGTGGCCGTGATGCGCACGATCGCATCGCGCGGATTGAGGATCCGCGGATCGGGAACCGACTCGACGCGCAGGTCGAGCTTGTCGTGCCAGCAGACCGCGCGCATGCGGCTAGCGCCGTCCGGTCGGCTGGCCTGCCGTCGTCGGTACCTCGCCCGCTTCGAGCAGCGCGCGCGCGCGCCGCAGGCTGTCGGTCATGATGCGCTGGGGCGAGCGTCCCATCAGGTGCGCGAGCGCCACGCCGAGCGAGCCGCCGGCCGGCTGGTATTCGAGCCGCGCCGAGATGATGGTGCCGCGTCCGCCCGGCGCGTCGCGAAAGGCGAGCGAGCCGAAATGCATCACTCTCTCGCCGCGCATGCCGCGCCAGGCGAGCTCTTCGCCGCGGTTGTCGCGCGTCAGCTCGATGCGGGCGTCGTGCATCGACGGCAGGTTCTCGACCGTCGAGCAGAACGCATAGACCTCGGCACGCGGCCGGGAGATCGTGATCGCGTCCTCGACGATCAGGGTTTCGGCGACGTCCGGATCCGCCGGCTGCGGATTCACCCGGATGCCGAGCGGCCTGAACATCGGATTGCTGCCCGTGTAAGCCTGGTAGAGGAGCCAGGCGCCCAGGCCGCCGGCGCTGGCACGCCGAAGGTTCGGCCTGCGCAGCGCCCAGACGATGAGCGCTATGCCCCCGACCACGTAGCCCAGGCGCTCGGCGCGCGTGATGTTCAGCTTGCCGGCCATCCCGGCTGGCGCAGCAATTTTTAGGCCGCGGCCTTTTTCTGGGTCTTGTCGAAGACCATGCTGCCGCCGCGCCAGTCGACGTAGATGGTGTCCTTCGGCGCGAACCGGCCCTCGAGGATCGCCCTGGCGAGCGGGTTCTCGAGCTCGGCCTGGATGGCGCGCTTGAGCGGCCGCGCGCCGTACACCGGATCGAAGCCGACCTTGGCGAGCTCGGTCACCGCGCCGTCCGAGATCTCGAAGCCGTAATCCATCTTCGCGAGCCGCGCCTTCAGCACGTTGAGCTGGATGCGCGCGATCGACTTGATGTTCTCTTCGGCGAGCGCGTGGAACACGACGATCTCGTCGATGCGGTTGACGAACTCCGGCCGGAACTGCGTCTTCACCTCGCCCATCACCGCGAGCTTCACCACCTGGTAGTCGCTGCCGGACATGCTCTGGATCATCTGCGAGCCGAGGTTGGACGTCATGACGAGCACCGTGTTCTTGAAGTCGACGGTGCGCCCCTGGCCGTCGGTCAGGCGGCCCTCGTCGAGCACCTGCAGCAGCGCGTTGAACACGTCGGGGTGCGCCTTCTCGACCTCGTCGAACAGGATCACCGAGTACGGCTTGCGGCGCACCTGCTCGGTGAGCTGGCCGCCCTCGTCGTAGCCGACATAGCCCGGCGGCGCGCCGATCAGCCGCGATACGGAGTGCTTCTCCATGTATTCGGACATGTCGATGCGGATGAGGTGGTCCTCGGAATCGAAGAGGAACGCCGCGAGCGCCTTGCAGAGCTCGGTCTTGCCGACCCCGGTCGGTCCGAGGAAGAGGAATGAGCCGTAGGGGCGGTTCGGATCCGACAGCCCC
>DATDCR010000620.1:0-4518 GCA_036524215.1 Burkholderiales bacterium | reverse complement strand
TGGCGCAGCGGCTGCGGCAGCTTCTTCACTACTGTCGGGATGGCGACGATCTGGTGCTCCTTGGCGAGGCGCGGATTCACCATCAGGTCGATCACCTCGATGTGATAGCGGGTGGTCAGGTGCTGCTCGCACAGCCGCTTCAGATTCGCGAGCGCGGCGATCGACTTCGGGCTCTGGCCGGCGATGTAAAGGCGAAGCTGCCACTCCTGGGGAGCGTCTTCGGCGCTGTCGGCCATCGGTTCGGGATTCATTTTTCTGCTCCATTGTGGTCGGCACCGCGGCGCCTGGCGGCGGCGCTGCGCTGCTCGGTGAGGGTCTTCGCGCGCGCCACCTCCTGCGTGGAGAGCACGCGGGATTCTTCGCCCAGGAGCTCGAAGTCGGCTTGCAGGGCGCTGATCTGCGCGTGCAGCGTTGCACGCTTGCCTTCGAGCTCGCGCTGCCGGCGCATGTCTTCCTGCAGGCGCTGCGCCTCGGCGTCCCTCTCGCGCGCTTCCTGCGCGGCGCGCATCGAGCCGGTGAGCACGCCCTCCGGCCCGACGTAGACGTCGAGGAGATCGATGCCCTTCGGCGTGATGACGAACTCGCGGATCTGGTTCGAGTGCGGCATGCCGCGCGACTTGAGCACGTACAGGCCGCGGTTCCTCTCGCCGGCGAGCTCGATGTCGCGCACCAGGAGCCAGGTGTCGATGAGAGAAGACACGCCGACGTCGGTGCTCTCCCACGCGTTGCCGCCCGAAGTGAGGTTCGTGAACATGGCCGTGATCTGGCGCGTCTTCAGGAAGTCGATCAGGCGCAGCAGCATCGATTGCGTGTCGCCGCTCGTGCCGCCGGTGGCGAAGTTGCTGATCGGGTCGATGATGACGACCGACGGGTCGAACTCGGTCACCATCTTGTGCACCTGCACGAGGTGCATCTCGAGGCCGTGCAGCGTCGGCCGCGAGGCGTGCATGCGCAGCAGCCCCTTCTTCGCGTAGGGCTCGAGGTCGACGCCGATGCTCTTCATGTTGCGGAACAGCTGATGGGGTGATTCCTCGAACGCGAGGTACAGGCAGCGCTCGCCGCGCCGGCAGGTCTCCGCGGCGAAATGCGCCGAGAGGCTGGTCTTGCCGGTGCCGGCGGTCCCCGAGACGAGGATCGACGAGCCGCGGAAGTAGCCCTTGCCCTCGAGCATCACGTCCAGGCGCGGCACGCCGCTCGAGATGCGCTCGCCGCTCACGTCATGGTTCAGGCCGAGCGAGGTGACCGGCAGGACGGAGATGCCCTTCTCGTCGATGATGAAGGGGTACTCGTTGGTGCCGTGCGCGGTGCCGCGGTACTTGACGATGCGCAGCCGCCGCGTGGAAATCTGGCCGTTCACCCGGTTGTCGAGCAGGATCACGCAGTCGGAGACGTACTCCTCGAGGCCCTGGCGCGTGAGCGAGCCGTCGCCGCGCTCGCCGGTGATCACGGCCGTCACGCCCTTGTCCTTGAGGAAGCGAAAGAGCCGCCGCAGCTCCGAGCGCAGCAGCGCCTGGTTGTTGAAGCCGCCGAAGAGCGACTCGATCGTGTCGAGCACCACGCGCTTCGCGCCCACCGAGTCGATCGCGAGGCCGAGCCGCAGGAAGAGTCCTTCGAGGTCGAAGTCGCCGGTCTCGGCGATCTCGGCCGGCTCGACGCGCACGTAGTCGACGGCGAACTTCTCCGCGGCGATCAGCGCATCGATATCGAAGCCGAGCGAGCGCACGTTCGCCGCGAGCTCCTCGCCGGTCTCCTCGAACGAGATGAAGGCGGCGTTCTCGTTGAACTGCGTGACGCCGCGCACGAGGAATTCCATGCCGAAGAGCGTCTTGCCGCAGCCGGCGCCGCCGCACACGAGCGTCGGCCGCCCCTGCGGCAGGCCGCCGCCGATGATTTCGTCGAGCCCCGCGATGCCGCTCGGGGTCTTGGGAAGGCTGAGGTCGAAAACGGCGTCGCTTTTGCCCACGCTCGCTCCTTGCAGATACCTGAGCGGGGTGCCCGGCGAGAGAACCGGGTTATACGGCGCGCGAAGGCCCCTGCAGGCTGCGCCCGCAGCGAGGCAAAGTCAAAACCTTTCGATGGAAAACCGGGCCGGTGACGCCGCTGCCCGTCAGCGCGGATCTAATCGAACCCGCCCCTACTCGACCTTGATGTTCGCCGTCTTCGCTACCTCCCGATAGGCGGCGATCTCCGCGTTCATCGTGGCGGCCAGCTCCTCGGATGTGCTGCCGATCGGCTCGACGCCGAGGCTCATCAAGCGCTCGCGCATGTCGGGCGAAGAAACGGCCTGCGCGATCTCCTTCTGCAGCTTCGCCGTGATCGCGGCACTGGTCCCCGCCGGAGCGAATATCGCCGACCACAGTCCCATCGAGAAGCCCGGGATTGCGGACTCGGAGATGGTCGGCAGATCGGGCACGGCGCTCAGGCGCCTGGCGGTCGATACCGCGATCGCGCGCAACCGGCCCGCCTTGATCTGCGGCATGACCGCCGCACTGTCCGCGAACGTCAGCGAGACTTCACCGGCAAGCACCGCGTTGACCGCCGGCGCGCCGCCTTTGTAGGGGATGTGGTTCATCACGATCCCGGCGCGCTGGGCGAAGAGCTCGGTCGCAAGCTGAAACCCGGTTGCAGGTGAGCTGTAGTTGAGCTTGCCGGGATTCGCCTTCGCCAGGGCGATCAGCTCGCCGGTGGTCTTGGCGGCGACCGAGGGGTGCACCGCGAGAACCAGCGGGAACACGCCGACGATGCTCACCGGCGCGAAATCCTTGACCGGATCAAAGGGCATGTTTGCGTACAGCACCGGACTTATCGTCATCACGCCGCTCGGTCCCACCAGCAGCGTGTAGCCGTCCGGGGCCGCGCGCTTGACCTGCTCGCCAGCGATGAAGCCGTTCGCGCCCGGCCGGTTTTCAACGATGAAGGACTGTCCGGTGGAAGTCTTCAGCTTTTCTGCAAGAAGCCGCGTGAGGATGTCGTTTCCGCCCCCGGGAGCAAAGCCGATCACGAGCCGCACCGCCCGCGATGGATATTGGTCCTGCGCGTGCGATGGCACGGCGAGCAGCGCGGCAAGGAAACCTGCTGCGAAAGCACACAGCGTCGAGATCGATTTGCTCATATCAGAATTTTGGAAACACCTGCTTCGTCGAGAGCCAGGACGACATCTTCATCCGCTCCTTGCGCTCGGCCTTGCGGAAGGCGTCGTGATGCTCCTTGTTGGGCCACACGTGCGAACTCGTGACTGCCATGCGCGTGAGGATCCGCTCCTTAGTCACGTTGATCACCATAAGGTCCTTGGCGAGCGCGAGGCGGCCCTGGTAATGCTTGCGGATCGCCGCCTCCATTTCCGGAGCGGTATCGAAATCGTTGAAGAAGTGAAAGGCGACGGCGAGCCGGGGGTTGCATGCCGCGAGCACCTTGCCCGCCTCTGCGGGATCGGAGTGCGCGATGGTGCCGATCCCCCGGGCGGTGCGCTCGTCGTAGCCGGAGCGCTCCATGAGCTGGCTCACCGTGTTGAAGGTCTCGTGCACGAGGACGTCGGCGCCCTTGCCGTTCTCCACCATGAAGTAGGACGGCGTCGTGTCGCCCGAATACACGAAACAAAGGCCGTTCCACTCCAGCCTCAGGCTCACCGGACCGTCGTAGATGTGCACTGCAGGAAAGCAGGAGATCTTCACGCCATTGCGCTCGTAGATGGTGTGCACCTTCGAGTAATCGAACTCGTGCACGTTGACTTCTGCCCCGATCGCCGGAAGGAAACCGACGCGCGTATCGGTGTCCCAGGCGTAGGACTCCTTCTGCTTCTCTACAAAGTGCTTCATGCCGTATTTCGCGACCGGGCCCGACGGCCCGTAGACTTCCAGCGGCTTGGTGCGCCCTCCCGCCCAGCTGCCGATCCAGACCTGGGCGAAGTCTCCGACGTGGTCCGTGTGCAGATGCGTGGCGAAATAGGCGGTCATGTCCTGGTACGGGATTTCCAGGGCGCCGAAGTTGGTCTGCGTTCCGTAGCCGAAATCGAACTGAAACTTGTCGCCGTTTCCCAACTCGATCAGCCATCCGGCGTTCGCCTGCGACGGACGAACGAATGGTCTGCCGGTGCCGAGCGCGACGATGCGCATCTCATTCGAGGCCAGCGGCTCGGTATTGGGGAAATACTGCTCGCGGTATGTGCTCATTGCGCTCCTCGATTTCTTCGTGGTTAGTCCGACCGCGCCTGTGGCGAAACGATTTGGATCATAGGACAAATCTAGCTCCGGGCGACCCACAACCGGCATTCAGGATTAGACTTTCCGGCGGGGTGGTCGCGTGAAGAAGCCGCATTGCGCGGCGGGCGGCGACGGGGGATCGAATGAAGAGACGGCAGGCGCTCTTCGGGATTCTAGGTCTCGGCGTTGGATTGGTTTCGGCACGCAGCGCGAGCGCGCAGCGAGCCGGCAACGTTAACGTCGTCGGGCTGCTGGACGGCGGCGAGCGCCTCGCGTGGTGGGCCGTCTTCCGGCAGCAGATGCGCGCACTCGGCCACAT
>DATDCR010000619.1:0-14218 GCA_036524215.1 Burkholderiales bacterium | reverse complement strand
ATTGGTCACCAGCGGGAAGATGTAGGGGAACACGCGGCCGTCCGAGGCATCGGTGCGCCCGTAGCCCATCGAGATCACCGGGATCTTGTCGGCGGTGGCGCGCTCGATGATCGAGTAGGTGATGCCGGTGGAAAGCGGCGTGAAGACGGTCGCGCCTGTGGCGCCATTCTTCTTCAGGCGCTCATAACACTCGACGCCGCGATCGTTCTTGTACTCGGTCTCGCATTCCGCCCAGGTGAGCTTGACGCCGTTCACGCCGCCGTCGCGCTTGTTGAGCATGTCGAGATAGTCGATGTAACCGCCGAAGAAGCCGGTGCCGCCGGCCGCGTAGGGGCCGACGCGGTACGAGAGCATGGGAATGAACTGCTCGTTCTGGGCGAGCGCGCTCCCGGCCGCCAGCGCGGCGGCGATCGCCAGGGTGAGGGTGGTCGGTTTCATGAAATCCTCCTTTGGGTCAATGTGGGAACGGCCACAGTCGCAGCTTTTCCTTGCCGATCTGCCACAGGCGGGCAAGCCCGTGCGGCTCGACGGCGAGGAAGAAGACGATCAGCCCGCCGAAAATGACGAGCTCCAGGTTCGAGGTGAGGTCGCTCGACACGCCGGGCAGCAGCGCGTGAGCCGTGACGTTGAGCGCGATCGGCAGGAGCACGATGAATGCCGCGCCGATGAAGGCGCCCATCACCGTGCCGACGCCGCCGATGATGATCATGAAGAGGATCTGGAACGAACGGTCGAGGGTGAAGGCCTGCGGCTCGACCGAGCCGAGATAGGCGTAGGCCCAGAGCGCGCCGGCGACGCCGCAGTAGAAGCTCGACACGGCGAAGGCGACGAGCTTGGTGCGCGTGATGTCGATGCCGATCACCTCGGCCGCGAGGTCCATGTCGCGCACCGCCATCCAGAAGCGCCCGGTCTGCGTGCGCGCCAGGTTCTTCGCCGCGAGCGCCAGTGCCGTGACGATGCTCAGCGTCAGCAGGTACTTGGAGAGCGGCGTGTCGAAGCGCTTGCCGGCGATCTCGATCGCCTGCGCGGTGATCACGCCCGACGGGTTGTGGTTCGAGAACCAGCCGTACTTGGTGAGCACCCACTCGATGAAGAACTGGGCGGCGAGCGTCGCCACCGCGAGATAGAAGCCCTTGATGCGCACGCTCGGCAGGCCGAATACCACCCCGATCAGCGCGGCGGTCAGGCCGGCGAGGAAGAGGGCCAGCAGGAACGGCATGCCGGGCACGCGCAGGATGAAGTTGAAGGCGGCGAAGGCGCCGACCGCCATGAAGCCGGCGGTGCCGAGCGAAAGCTGGCCGGTGTAGCCGGTGAGGATGTTGAGGCCGAGCGCCGCAAGGCCGAGGATCAGGAACGGGATCAGGATCGCGCCGAGCCAGTAGTCGTTGGCGATCATCGGCACGAGCACGAACGCCACCAGCGCGAGCGCCACCATGAACGTGCGGTCCTGGCGGATCGGGAAGAGCTGCTGGTCGGCGGCGTAGGTGGATTTGAACTGGCCGGCGAGGCGGTAGAACATTCCGCATCTCCTCCTATATGCGCTCGATCCGCTCTTCGCCGAACAGGCCTTCCGGCCGCACGAGGAGGAAGACGAGCGCGAGCATGTAGGGGAACCAGTTCTCCAGGCCGGTGCCGATGTTGAGGCCGATCGAGGAGCCGATGTAGACCTCGGCCAGCTTCTCGGTGGCGCCGATGATCAGTCCGCCGACGATCGCGCCGGGGATCGATTCGAAGCCGCCGAGGATCAGCACCGGCAGCGCCTTCAGCGCGGTGAAGGTGAGGGCAAACTGCACGCCCGTGCGCGCGCCCCAGAGCAGGCCCGCGACGAGCGCGACGAAGCCGGCGGCCGCCCAGACGATCGCCCATACGGTCTTCAACTGGATGCCGACCGAGAGCGCCGCCTGGTGATCGTCGGCGACCGCGCGCAGCGCGCGGCCGGTCTTCGTCTTCTGGAAGAACACCGCCAGCACGGCGACGAGCAGGGCGGCCGTGCCGGAGGCGAAGAGGTCGAACTGGCTCACGCTGATGCCCGCGAGCGAGAAAGGCTTGTCCTGGATGCCGAGCTCGAGCGCGTGCACCTGCGCGCCCCAGATGCCCTGCGCCGCGCCCTCGAGGAAATACGCGAGGCCGATGGTCGCCATGAAGAGCGTGATCTGCGGCTGGTTGACGAGCGGGCGCAGCACCAGGCGCTCGATGACGAAGCCGAGCACGATCATGAGCAGGAGCACGGCGACGAGGGCGAGCCAGAACGGCCAGCCGCGCTCGGTCAGGCTGACATACGTCAAGGCGGCGAAGAACACCATCGCGCCCTGGGCGAAGTTGAAGACGCCGGAGGCCTTGTAGATCAGCACGAAGCCGATGGCGACGAGCGAGTACATGATGCCGGCGAGCAGCCCGCCGATCAGCACCTCGAAGAAGAATTGCACGTCCATCAGGCGGCCACCCCCAGGTAGGCGCGGATCACGACCGGGTCGGCGCGCACCTCGGCCGGCGTGCCTTCGGCGATCTTCGCGCCGTGGTCGAGCACCACCACGTGGCTCGAGATGTCCATCACCACGCCCATGTCGTGCTCGATGAGAACGATGGTGGTGCCCCACTGGTCGTTGACGTCGAGGACGAAGCGCGCCATGTCCTCCTTCTCCTCGACGTTCATGCCGGCCATCGGCTCGTCGAGCAGCAGCACCTTCGGCTCCGAGGCGAGCGCGCGCGCCAGCTCGACGCGCTTCTGCAGCCCGTAGGGCAGCCGGCCGACGGGCGTCTTGCGGATCGCCTGGATCTCGAGGAAGTCGATGATCTTCTCCACCTCCTCGCGCTGGCGCAGCTCCTCCTGCTTGGCCGGCCCGAGGTACAGCGCGTCGGTGAACAGGTTGTGGCGGAAACGCCGCCCGGCCATGATGTTGTCGAGCGTCGTCATCCCCTTGAAGAGCGCGATGTTCTGGAAAGTGCGGGCGAAGCCCAGGCGCGCGACGCGGTGCGCGGGCAGGTGGCTGCGCTCGACGCCGTCGAAGAAGATGCGCCCGCGGCTCGGCCGGTAGAAGCCGCTGATGACGTTGATCATCGAGGTCTTGCCGGCGCCGTTCGGGCCGATGATCGAGGCGATCTCGCCGCGGTGCACCTGGAAGCTCACGCCGGTCAGCGCCTTCACGCCGCCGAAATTCAGGTGCACGTCGTTCACGCGCAGGTAGGCGTCGGCGGTCGGCGCGCCGAGCAGCTCGCGGCGCTTGCGCATCTCGCCCAGCGCCACCATCGCCTGGTCGCGGTTGTCGAAGATGTTGGCGCGGAAAGCGTCGCGCTCGGCGAGCGTGCGGATCGATTCGCGCATGCGCTCGCCGGGCCGCACGCGCACGGCGCCCAGTCCATAGCTGATGTTGGCGTTCTTGCCGCGCGCCGCGAAGCGCTCGAGCGCCTGCGGCGCGATCTCGCAGCCCTCGTAATTGACGAGGAAATACCAGCGTTTGCCGGTGCTCGCGACGCGCGCGTCGATGTGGTCGTAGAACGCATCGACGGTGGCCGGAGCGTCGAACACGTAGTGCGAGAAATCGACCTCCAGCGTCTCGATCGCATCGTGGAACGTGAGGCGGCTCGCGAACGTGCTCTGGTCCATCAGGCCGCCTTCGCGAGGGGCGCGGATCTTTGCACCTGGACCGACGCATCCCAGATCTTGAGGTCGGCGCGCAGGGCGCTCCTGCGCCCGTCCTCGAACTTCACTTCGGCGTCGAACGCGCAGCTCGGCTGTCCGCTATAGAGCGCCTGCACGAGCAGCGCGTACTTCTCGGCGATGAAGCCACGGCGCACCTTGCGCGTGCGCGTGAGCTCGCCTTCGTCCGCGTCGAGCTCCTTGGGCAGGATGAGAAAGCGCCGGATCTGCGAATTCGCCAGCCGTTTGTCGCCGGCGAGGTCGCGGTTCACCTTCTCCACGCATTCGCGGATCAGCCCGTAGACCTGCTCCTTGCCGGCGAGGTCCGGATAGCCGGAGTAGGCCAGGCTGCGCCGTTCCGCCCAGTCGCCGACCGCGGCGACGTCGATGTTGATGAACGCGGTGGCACATTCGCGAGCGTCGCCGAAGCACACCGCTTCCTTGATGTAGGGGAAGAACTTGAGCTTGTTCTCGAGGTATTTCGGCGCGAACAGCGTGCCGTCGGCGAGCCTGCCGACGTCTTTCGCGCGGTCGATGATCTTCAGGTGGCCGTTGTCGTCGAAATAGCCGGCGTCGCCGGTGCGCACCCATCCGTCCGCGGTCTTCGCCGCTGCGGTCGCCTCGGCATTCTTGTAGTAGGAGTGGAAGACGCCGGGACCGCGATACCAGACCTCCCCGCTGTCGGTCACCTTGACCTCGACGTCGGTGAAGGGCGTGCCCACCGTGTCCGCCCGCACCTCCCGGTCCGGCTGCACGCAGACGAAGACCGCGGCCTCGGTCTGGCCGTAGAGCTGCTTGATGTTGATGCCGAGCGAGCGGTAGAAGGAAAAGATCTCCGGCCCGATCGCCTCGCCCGCGGTGTACGCGAGCCTGAGGCGGCTCATGCCGAGCGCGTCCTTCAACGGCTCGTACACCAGCCATTGGCCCAATCGATAAAGCAGCCGATTGGCGAGGTCCACCTCCTCGCCGTCGAGGATGCGCGTGCCGACGCGCCGCGCGATGTCCATGAAGTAATGGAACATGCGCCGCTTCACGAAGCTCGCGTCTTCCATGCGGATCGTCACCTGCGTGAGCAGGTTCTCGTAGATGCGCGGCGGCGCGAAGTAATACGTCGGCCCGATCTCGCGCATGTCGTTCAGCACCGTGTCGGAGCCCTCGGGGCAGGAGACGCAGAAGCCGGCGACGTAGGACTGCGTATAGGAGAACAGGTTGTCCCCGACCCATGCCATCGGCAGATAGGCGAGCACTTCTTCATCGGCCGTCAGGCCTTCGCGCGCGATGCCGTTCGCGCCGGTGATCGTGAGGTTGTCGTGCGTGAGGCAAACGCCTTTCGGATTGCCGGTGGTGCCCGACGTGTAGAGCATGATGGCGATGTCGTCGCCGCGGCCGAGGGCCACCTGCTCGTCGAAGAATTCCGGATGCTCGCGGTCGCGCACCACCCCGAGGCCGCGCACCTGGTCGTAGCTGTAGAGGTAGGAAGCGCTGTAGTGCCGCAGCCCGCGCGGGTCGTCGTAGATGAGGTGCGAGAGCTTCGGGCAGCGCGCGCGGATCTCGAGCAGCTTGTCGACCTGCTCCTGGTCCTCGACGATGGCGAAGCTGGCGTCGGCGTTGTCGAGCACGTACGCCATCTCGTCGGCCACCGCATCCTGGTAGAGCGGTACCGGCACGCCGCCCAGCGCCTGCGCCGCTGCCATCGCCCAGTAAAGGCGCGGCCGGTTGTCGCCGATGATCGCGATCTTCGCGCCACGGCGGAAATCCATCGCCGCGAGGCCGCAGGCAAGCGCGCGCACTTCATCGAGCACCTGGCGCCAGGTCCAGGTCTGCCAGATGCCGAAGTCTTTCTCGCGAATCGCGGGTGAACCGCCGCGCTCAACGGCGTGGCGCGCCAGCAGCCGTGGAAACGTGTCCGTGGCCCCTCCTGCTCCTTGAGGCCACGCTAACAGCCGCTACTGGCGCGGAATTTGATCTAGCGCAAAGCGAGTACCAGCGCCGCCGCTATGAGCGTGCCCGCCAGCGCGACGCCATGAAACGCGGCCTTCATCGCCGGGCCGACATGGATACCGAAGTCGTGCACGCCGTGGTACATCCGATGCAGGCCGTGGAAAAGGAACAGGCCGATCACCGCCACGATCACGATCTTGCCAAGTCCGTGCGCGGCGAAGGCGTGCACGCGCTCATAGCTGACATCGACGTAATGCAGCGGTGCAGCAAACCCGGTGATGAAGATCAGCGCCGGGCCGATCAGCGCCGCCAGCATGCCACCGGCGCCGAACAGCGACCAGAAGATCGGCTTGTTCGAGCGCTTCAGAGGACGAGGATCCATAGCACCACGCTTGCGATGAGCGTCGCGCTGACGCCGAGCGCGACGATGCCGCGGTCGGGCACCGGCACGAACGGCAGCGTCTTCGGCATCACCTTGAACCATGTCCAGGAGTGATAGATCACCAGCACCAGCGCGACGGCGTGGAAAGCGAGCGCCACGGGCGCGCCGAGCGCCGCCGTCCATCCTTCGAACGCCTGCGCGCCTTGCGTCAGGCGATACAGCCCGACGAGCAGGATCAGCGCGTAGGCGGTGATGAAGACGCAGCTCAACTCACGCAGCATGTACCAGCGATAGAAGGGGTTGTGCTGCCACCACGCTCCCGTGACGGGCCGGCGATAGGTCTTGATCATCTGGCGAGGAAGCGCAGGAAGTAGTCCTTGGTGCTGTTCACCTTGTTCTGATTCACCGCGCGCGCCGGGTCGACGCCTTTGGGACAGACTTCGGAACAGTAGCTGACGAGCGTGCAGCCCCACACGCCCTCCTCGGCGTTGACCAGCTTCATGCGCTCGCCCGCGCCGCCGTCGCGCGAGTCGGCGTTGTAGCGATGCAGCAGCGCAAGCGCCGCCGGGCCGGTGAAGCTCTCGTTCAGGCCGTATTGCGGGCAGGCCGCGTAGCACAGCAGGCAATTGATGCACTGCGAGTACTGGTAGTAGTCGGCGAGCTGCGCCGGCGTCTGGCGATGCGGCTCCTTGCCCGGGTCTGCGGCCGGCATCAGCCACGGCTTGACCGATTCGAGCTTGCGCAGGAAGTCGCTCTGGTCGATGGCGAGATCGCGCATGATCGGGAAATTGTTGAGCGGCTCGACGCGCAGCGGTCCCGGGTAATAGTCGCGCAGGAAGTTCTCGCAGGAGAGCGAAGGCTCGCCGTTCAGCATCGCGCCGCAGCTGCCGCAGATCGCCATGCGGCAGGACCAGCGGAAGGTGAGGCTGCCGTCGAGATGGTCCTTGATGTACTGCAGGCCCTGCAGCACCGACATGTCGTCGGTGAAGGGCACTTCGTACGTGCGGTACACCGGCTCGGCGTCCGTTTCCGGGTTGTAGCGCAGGCACTCGAGCTGGATTTTTCGCGTCATGTGAGAACCACCTGCTTGCCCGCCCCGCCGTACTGGCGCACCTTCGGCGGCGACTTGGTGATGGTCACCGGCGCGAGCTCGAGGCGCGGCGGCCCTTCGCCAGCGTAGTAGGCCATCGTGTGCCTGAGGAAGCGCTCGTCGTCGCGGCGCTCGAAATCGAGCCGCATGTGCGCGCCACGCGATTCGCGCCGGCCGAGCGCGCCGTGCGCGAGCGCCTCGGCGACCTCGAGCATGAAGCCGAGCTCGATCGCCGTCAGCCATTCGGTGTTGAAGGCGCGGCTGCGGTCGTCGAGCCGCACGCCGCAGCGATAGCGGTCGCGCAGCTCGGCGAGCTTCGCGCAGCTGGCGCGCAGGCCGGCTTCGCTGCGGTAGATGCCGACCCCTTCTTCCATGCTGTCGCGCATCTCGTCTCGCAACAGCGCGAGCCGCTCGCCGCGATCGCGGCCGAGCATGCCGAGGAGCCGCTGCGCGGACACTTCGGCCTTTGCCTCCAGCGAAACGGCAGGCGGCTGCCGGCGCGCGAACTCGGCCGCCGAATCGCCCGCCACCTTGCCGAACACCACAATCTCGACGAGCGAATTCGATCCCAGCCGGTTGGCGCCGTGGATGCCGACGCTCGCGCATTCCCCGGCGGCGAATAGACCGGCGAGCGGGCTCGCGCAGCGCACGTCGGTGTAGATGCCGCCCATCGTGTAGTGCACCGCCGGACACACCGGAATCGGCTCGCGCACCGTGTCGACGCCCATGAAGGTATGCGCCGCTTCGCTGATGAGGGGGAGCCGCTCGTGGATCTTCTTCGCGCCCAGGTGGCGCAGGTCGAGATGCACGGCCGGGCCCTGCGGCGTCTGGATCGTGCGGCCCTTGCGGTGCTCGTGCCAGAACGCCTGCGAGAGGCGGTCGCGCGGACCGAGCTCCATCGCCTTCGGGCGCGGCCACGGATCGACCGGGCCCATGCCGTAATCCTGCAGGTAGCGGTAGCCGTCCTTGTTGACGAGGATCGCGCCTTCGCCGCGGCAGGCTTCCGTCATCAGGATGCCGGTGCCCGGCAGGCAGGTCGGGTGCCACTGCATGAACTCCATGTCGCGCAGCGGCGCGCCGGCGCGGAAGGCGAGCCCCATGCCGTCGCCCGTTACGGTGCCGGCATTCGTGTTCTGCCTGAACACGCGTCCGGCGCCGCCGGTGGCGAGCACCACCGCCTTGGCGTCGAAGTAGACCATCTCGCCGCTCGCCACCTCGATCGCGAGCACGCCGCGCACGCGGCCGTCCTCGACGAAGAGCTCGGCGCAGAAGAATTCGTCGTAACGCTGGATCGACGAATACTTGAGCGACGTCTGGAAAAGCGTATGCAGGATGTGGAAGCCGCTGCGGTCGGCCGCGAACCAGGTGCGCGGCACGGACATGCCGCCGAAGTAGCGCGTGTTGATGCGGCCGTCCGGCTGTCGGCTCCACGGGCAGCCCCAATGCTCGAGCTGGATCAGCTCCTCCAGGCAATGCGCGACGAAGTACTCGACCACGTCCTGGTCGCAGAGCCAGTCGCCGCCCGCCACCGTGTCGTGGAAATGGTGCTCGAAGCTGTCTTCGGCGCGCGTCACGCCGGCGGCGCCGCCCTCGGCGGCGACGGTGTGGCTGCGCATCGGCACCACCTTCGAGACGAGCGCCACGCGCAGCTTCGGGTCGCGCTCGGCCACCGCGATCGCCGCACGCAACCCGGCGCCACCGGCACCGACCACGACGACGTCCGCTTGGACGAGCTGCATTACCGCCGCTTCAGGATCACCAGCTGGTAGAGCTCGCCGAAGAAGGTGGTCTTGCTGATGCGCTCCATCTGCGGCTCGCGCGGAAACCACTCGTCGAGCTCGCCGCGCCAGAGGTCCATCGCAAACGGCTCGAACACCTTGAGAATCGCGACCATCGGCAGGTAAAGCGGGTGCGTGCGCTTCGGACGGTGGTAGTCGAGGATCACCACCTTGCCGCCGGGCTTGACGACGCGGAACGCTTCGGCCAGGGTGCGGCGGCGCACTTCATCGGGCTGCTCGTGCAGCAGGAAGAAGAGCAGCACGCGGTCGTACGTGCCGCTTTCGATGTCGAGCGCAGTGCTGTCGGCCTGGATCAGGCCGACGCGCGGATCGCTCGGCATCTTGCGCAGCGTGTTCTCGAGCTGCACGCGCAGCACGTCGATCACGTCGAGGCGGCCGGCCGGCGCAAGATGCGAGCGCACGCGGTTGCTGAGATCGCCGTAGACGCACGCCACCTGCAGGTTGCGCCCGTCGAGGCGCTTGCCGAGCGCCTCGACCGCCGCGTCACGCAGGCGCTCGAAGTTGCCCCACAGGATCAGGTTGACGAGCCACTGGCGTTCGAAGAAGCGCACCGCCAGGGGCTCGACGTAGGCCCAGCGGTAGGTGTTCCACAGATAGCTCGGCACCGCGATCGGGTTGAACACCACCTGCGTGCCGGCGGGCATGGCGGCGCCCTATTTCGTCGCGAGCACCTGCCCGACCGCAGCCGTGAGATCCGCGTCGCCAACCGCGGACTTCGGATGCCCCTTGCCTTCCTTCATCTTCGCCACGATCGGCGCGACCTGCGCCTTGTCGCCCTTGTACTTGGCGGCGATGTCCTTGAACGACGGCCCGACCTTCTTCTTTTCCGCGTCGTGGCAGCCGAGGCAGCCCTTGGCCTTCAGCACGTCGGATTGCGCCTGCGCCGCGCCAGCTGCAACGCCGGCCGACACGGCGAGGACGATGAGAAGCGATTTCATTGTGGTAGTCCCTTTCCCTGAGCGTGAAACGATTCTGGCGCCCTCGACCGATGTCGCTTTGACGGAGGTCAAGCACAAAAGAAAAACCCCGCGAGGTCGTCGCGGGGTTTCGAAGGCGAGGCGATCTGTTAGAACTTGTACTTGGCGATGCCGTAGACCACGTTCGCGCTGTACGGCTGGAAGGCGAACTGGCCTGTCGTGTAGGCCTCCGCACCGCCCGCGCCGGGCACGACGTACTTCGTGCCGTCGGTGCCGATATCGCTGAAGCGATAGCGCTCGTACGCGTAGCCCGCGGTGAGCTCGATGTTGCGCGAGTACTCGTAGATGCCCTTCACGTTAAGCGAAAGGCGACGGGTATTGTCGAAGTTCTCGATCGGCCGGAACGCCGTGGTCGCTCCGCCCGGCTGCACGCTGAAGTCGGCCCGGCCATTCGTCTGCATGTAGACGAACGAGCTCTTGATCATGAAGCGGGTGAGCAGCGCCCAGTCGGCCCCAAGGCCCACTTGCCACGCCGTGTCCTTGTTCCGCGCCGACCAGTTATACGTGGTGGTCGTCGGTGCGGCAGCGGGATTGGGGTCGCCCAAACCGACCCGGTGGTTCGAGTCGTAGGTGGTGTACTCGATGTCGCCGAAGGCCAGCACGCGGATCGCCTTGGGGTCGCCCCAGCCGAAGCTCGCGTAGTACTCCTGGCGCTGGTCGTCGGTGCGGCCGAGGATGGTGTTGATGTAGCGGTTACGCTTGTAGATCACCTCGAAACCGACATCGACCAGCGGCACCGGGTTCGCATCGAGCACCAGCTTGACGAGGTGCTGGTGGACGTTGGCCAGGTCGAAGCGCCGGACATAGAAGTCCATCGGGTTCGCCGCGAAGACCGCGGCGTTGTTCTCGTCGAAGTCCGAATTGCGCGTCAGGTATTGGTACTTCACGCGTCCGGTCAGCCAGTCGAGCTGGTTGTTCTTCCACTCGCCGAAGAGGCGCGTCTCCTTCGTCTTCTCGAAGTCGGAGCGCAGGCGGTCGACGTGCGTGAAATCCAGACCGGCGGACAGCTTGTCGTTGCGCGTCAAGCGCACGCCCGCCTCCGCGCCGTAGTTCTTCTTCGTATAGTGGTAGGCCTCCGGCTCGCAGACCACGCCGGCGACGTTGGCGCAATTGACCCGCGGATCGGTTGAACCCGCGCGCAGGGCGGAGGTGGTCGACGGATTGAAGATCATCTCCGTCGATTCGTTCTTCAGCTTGTCGTAGTTCCAGTACACCTTGGTGTCGACCGCCGCCGTCGGCCGCGAGGCGAGGGACAGCGACCACGTCGTGTGACGGTGGTCTCCCTTGAACGAGGGCTCGCTCGGGTTGGTCGCGGGGTTGCCGCCGCTCGCCGGCGTCGAGAGGATGTTCTGCAACATCGTCACGTCGCTGGTGGTCTTCTGATTCGTGTAGCGCGCGGCGAGCGTCGAGTCGACTGGCAGCCCGCGGATGTTGCCGTTGATGCCCAGGCGCGTCAGCTCGTTGCTGGGCGGCAGCATGGTCGTGTCGAGGCCGCCGTAGAAGTTGTTCTGCCAGCGCAGCGTCTCGTTGCCGTTGTCGAACGTGCTCTTCAACAGGTTGACGGCGAAATGCCCGCGCCGATTGGAGAAACCGACCTCGCCCGAGACATTCTTCGCCGTGTAGTCGATCGGCGAAGGCAGATCCATGAAGCCGTTGCCCGGGCTGGTGCCCTTGGCGCCGGCGAACACGTTGATACCGTCACGTTTCACTTCGTTCGCGTCGACACGGAAGTACCACGGCGAGGTGGCCTGCAGCTCGACCATGCCGCCGAAGTTATGGCGCTTGTACGAATGGTCGAACGTGTTCCACGTCGCCGGGTTGGTGTTCGGCAGCGTCGCCGTGAGCACGTTGCTGCCGATGCCGTTGAAGGGCGACAGCGCCCCCGGCCCGGAGCCGAAGTTGTGCCGCATCAGGTCGCTGTACACACGATACTTGTACGTCCCGTAGCGCCCGCCGTTCAGGTCGAGGTACTGGTCGTCGCGGCCGATATTCTCGCCGTAGGCATTGAGATAGTCGTTCGGCCCGCGACGGCGCAATTCGAGGCCGCCGAAGACGCTGGCGCCGTCGCGCAGGTCGCGATACTCGGTGAACTTCGACGGGTCGTTGGTATTGAGGCCCACGTCCCGCACGCCGATCGAGATCGAGCCCGACCATTCCCGTTGCGGTTCCTGCGCCTGCGCCAGGGCAGGTACGAAGACGCTCGCGACGAGGATCGATAGCAGTTTTGGTTTCATGTTGCGCCCCTTATCGCAGGAAGAATTTGCCGCGCATGGCCGGTGCATTGCTGCCATGGATTTGATAGTGGCAGTTGATGCAGCCGCGCGCGATGAGCCGCGTGTTCGGTGTGGCGGCACCCCAGCCGCCGCTCGCGTCGTAGATCGTGCCCGGGTGCCGCGATGCGTCGTGGCAGTCCTGGCAGACGTTGGGCGCTTTTTCGGCCAGCAGCCGGTTGTGGTTCGAGCCGTGCGAGTTGTGGCAGGTGAGGCAGTTCTCTTCCACCGGCGGATGACCCCAGACGAACGGGCCGCGCTTCTCGGCGTGGCAGGTCGTGCACAGGAGCGGGATGGTCTCCGCATTGATCATCGTCTTCGACAGCGCGCCGTGCGGGTTGTGGCAGTCGGTGCAGTTCAGCTTGCCTTCGATGATCGGGTGGTGCGAAGGCTTCAGCAGCTGCGAGCGGATCTGCTTGTGGCAGCTCGTGCAGGTCTCGTATTGAAGCTGCCGTTCCGTGGTCTGCAGCGGCGAGACCGTCGGGTTCAGCTTCTTCAGCGCGACCGTCGCGCCCGGTCCCGGCTTGCCGTGCAGGCTGTGGCAGTCGCTGCACGCCACGTCGTTCTTCTTGTGCGCGCCGGAGTCCCAGAACGCGAGGTGGCGGTTGCCCTGGTGGCAGGACTGGCAGACGGCGGACTTGCGCTCGGCCGGCATCGACTTGTTGTTGAAGCCGATGATGCCGCCGACGCCCTTGCCGCCGCCCTTGGCGGCGTGCTCCATCGCGGTACCGTGGCAGGTGGTGCAGTCCGGGCCGGCCCGGTTGCCGCTCTGGCCGTGCTTCGTGTGCATGTAGCTTTCCACGTAGTCGGCGTGGCAGTTCTTACAGACTTCGGCTTCCGGCGCGACTGTTCGAGGTGGAGGGGTCGGCTGCGCCAGGGCGGGCAGCGCGAAAAGTGCCAGTGCAGAGAACAATCCAACCAGCCCCGAGAGGGCTGGGCCCGGCTTCGATGCCTTCATCGTTCGTCCCCTTTTTCGCCGCGCCTCAAATCAACGCGCGCAGTACCGATTGCGCGCCATTTCCGCACCCCCATTGTTGATCTACATCAAGATGCGCGGCAACAGCATTTGGCCGCGAAACAACTTCTGCCCGCGGTAGCGGAGAAATACAATCCTGCTGCGCGGCAAAATCCATTTGTTTGTAAAGTAATAGGCACGTAACCTGCCGCGGCCGCGAGGCGCCATTGATCTGTATCAATTCCGCCACACTCGGGAAAGGGACCATGGCAACTACGAACATGCACTGCCAGCCCTAACGGAGGCTCGAAGAAGATGCTCAAACGCTTACTGCTCGCGCTGGCCGTCCTCGTGGCGGGTGCGCTGTTGGTCACGGACTTCGTGCAGGCCCAGCCGCGCGAGAGAAGCGGCGAGGAGGTCGTCAAGCAGCAGTGTTCAAAATGTCACGCCGCCGGGGTGGACGGCGCGCCGAAGATCGACGACCGCGCCGCCTGGGCGCCGCGCATGAAGCAGGGCGTCAACGCCACGGTGCGCTCCGCGATCCGCGGGCACGGCAAGATGCCGGCGCGCGGCGGGCTCGCCGACCTGACCGACAACGAGCTGCGTGCCGCGATCCTGTACATGTTCTACCCGGCCGGCGCCAGCCTGAAGCCGCGCGATACGGTGGCGGTGGCCGCCGATCCGAACCACAAGAGCGTCGGCGGCGTCGACTTCTTCCTCGGCGTGACGGCGGCCTCGATCGCGCCGGTCGGCCAGCCCGGACCCAAGGCCCGCGGCTATTACTACGTCAACATCTCGCTGCACGATGCGGGCTCCAAGGCGTTCATCAAGGACGCGCAGGTGGAGGCGCGCGCCGCCAATCCCGTCACCGGCGGCGAGACGAAGAGGCTCGAGCTGGTGAAGCTCAACGATACGGCGAGCTACGGCAACTACTTCCGCATGGAAGGCGCCGAGCCCTACACCATCACCGTGCGTGCGCGCCGGCCCGGCGACGCCAAGCCGCTGGAAGCCAAGTTCGAATTCAAGCCATAATCAGTTGACGTGGATCAACTGAGGGGGCGAGCCGCTTGGCTAGCGTGGCGGGCACAATGAAGAACCTTGTGCTCGCTGCCGTACTCGCAGCGCTGCTGCCTTTCGCTGCGAGCGCCCAGCCGGCGCAAGCGCTGC
>DATDCR010000618.1:0-12729 GCA_036524215.1 Burkholderiales bacterium | reverse complement strand
AGTAGTCGCGCTCGAGCATCCCGATCGCGGGTTCGAGCTCGTCTTCCTTCCGCGGCGAGCCGGCCGCGGGCAGCAGGCGATCGACGGCCCCGCGAAGGCGCGATACCGCGACGCTCATCTCGTCGCTGCGCGCGGGCGCCTCGCCGAGCCAGAACGGCATCGAGGGCGGCTGGCCTTGCGCATCGGCGACCCGCACCACGCCGTTGCCGATGCGCAGGATGCGCCACGAGGTGTTGCCGAGCTGGAAGACATCGCCCGGCAGCGACTCGATGGCGAAGTCCTCGTTCAGCGTGCCGATGAGATGGCCTTCGGGCTCGAGCAGCACGCGGAAGTCGAACACTTCGGGAATCGCGCCGCCGCAGGTGATGGCGGTCATGCGCGAGCCCTTGCGGGCCCGCAGCTTGTGGTTGAGCGAGTCGTAATGCAGCAGCGCGCCGCGCCGGCCACGCCGCGTGGCATAGCCGCGCGCCAGCATCTCCACCACCTCGTCGAACTCCTTCTTCTGGAGATTCCTGTACGGATACGCCCGGCGGCAGAGCTCGAGCAGCGCGTCCTCGTCCCATTCCTCCTCGGCGGAGACTTCGGCCACGATCTGCTGCGCGAGCACGTCGAGCGGCTGATCCGGCACGGCTACGCGGTCGAGCTCGCCCTCGAGCGCGGCGCGGACCATCGCGGCGCATTCGATGAGGTCGTCCCGGGTGAGCGGGAAGATGCGGCCCTTGGGCGTTCCCTTCACCGTGTGGCCCGAGCGGCCGATGCGCTGCAGGAAAGTGGCGATGCGATGCGGCGACGAGATCTGGCAGACCAGATCGACGTGGCCGATGTCGATGCCGAGCTCGAGCGACGCGGTTGCAACGAGCACCTTGAGCTCGCCGTTCCTCAGGCGATGCTCGGCATCGAGGCGCGCTTCCTTGGCGAGGCTGCCGTGGTGCGCCGCCACGTTTTCGCTTCCCAGCCTTTCCGACAACTGATGCGCCATCCGCTCGGCCAGGCGGCGCGTATTGACGGTGATCAGCGTCGTGCGGTGCTCGCTGATGAGCTGGACCAGGCGCTCGTAGATCTCCTTCCATACCTCGTGCGACATCACGGCTTCGAGCGGCGAGCGTGGCACTTCGACCGCCAGGTCCATCCCGCGCCGATGTCCCTTGTTCACCACCGTCACGGGACGCGAAGGCGAAAGAAAACGCGCGACCTCTTCGATTGGCTTCTGCGTCGCCGAGAGCCCGATGCGCTGCAGCGTCCGGCCGCAGATGTGGTCGAGTCGCTCCAGCGAAAGCGCGAGGTGTGCGCCGCGCCGGGACTGCAGCACGGCGTGGATTTCATCGACGATCACCACGCGAGCGCTCTTCAGCATGTTGCGCGAGCGCTCGGCGGTCAGAAGCAGATATAGGGACTCTGGCGTCGTGACGAGGACGTGCGGCGGCGTCCGCAGCATCGCCGCGCGCTCGCTCTGCGGCGTATCGCCGCTGCGCACCGCCGCCGTGATCCTCACCGGGGACAACGCATGGATCTCGCGCCGCGGGACCGCCAGGTTCTTGTGGATGTCCGCGGACAGCGCCTTCAGCGGCGAAACGTAGATGACGCGCACTTCGTCCGGCAGGCGACCCTGCTCGACGCCTTCGCGCAGCAGCTGGTCGAGGGCGGTCAGGAAGGCGGCGAGCGTCTTGCCTGAGCCGGTCGGCGCAGCGATGAGCGTGTCTTCGCCACGACGGATGGCGGACCATCCGTCGAGCTGTGCTGCGGTGGGTTCGGCCCCGGTTGCAGAAAAGCGCTCGGCCCACCACTGGCGCAGGACCGGATGAAAATCTTGGGGTAGCAAGGTCCTCATTTTGACATTAGATTCCGGCATTCATTCATGCGGATCCAGTGTTAACTGCGGCTGCGCGCAAGGCGCTGAAGGCGCGTGCCCACAAGCTCGAGCCGGTCGTCATGATCGGCGGCAAGGGCTTGACCGAGCAGCTGGTGAAGGAAGTGGACGCCGCGCTCAAGGCCCACGAGCTCATCAAGGTGCGCGCCCCCGGGCTGGAGCGCGAGGCGCGCGAGGAAGCGTTCAAGGCCTTGTGCGAACGTACCGGCGCCGAATCTGTCCAGACCATCGGCAAGGTCTTTGTCATGTATCGCAAACGCGATGACGAATAGGAGCAAGGCGCCGGGTCTTCTCGAGCTCGACGAGCTCGGCAAGCTGGCGAAGAGCGAGGAGATCGAGACGGTGGTGGTCGGCTTTACCGACCATTACGGCCGCCTGCTCGGCAAGCGCTTCGACGCCGAGCTCTTCGTGGAGGACATCGCCGCGCAGGGCGCGCACGCCTGCGACTACCTGCTCACCGTCGACATGGAGATGGATCCGGTCCCCGGCTACAAGTTCGCCAACTGGGAGCTCGGCTACGGCGACTTCCACCTCGTGCCGGACATGCGCACGCTGCGGCGCGCGAGCTGGCTCGACAAGACGGCGTTCGTCATCTGCGACGTGAAGGACGAGAGGACGCACGAGCTCGTCACGGTCGCGCCGCGCTCGATCCTTCGCAAGCAAGTCGAGCTGGCGAAGACCATGGGATACAGCAGCTTCGCCGCCACGGAGCTCGAGCACTATCTCTTCCGCGACAGCTACCGCGACGCGGCGAAGAAGGGCTATCGCGACCTGGAGCCCGCCGGCTGGTATCTCGAGGACTATCACATCCTGCAAGGCACGCGCACCGAAAGCTTCCATGCCGCCGCCCGCCGGCATCTCAAGCATTCGGGCGTCCCCGTCGAGACGTCGAAGGGGGAGTGGGGCAACGGCCAGCACGAGCTGAACGTGCGCTATGCCGAGGCGCTCGACATGGCCGACCGCCACGTGATTTTCAAGCAGTGCCTGAAGGAAGTCGCGGAGGCGGCGGGCATGAGCCTCACCTTCATGGCGAAGCCGGATGCGAGCCAGGCCGGCTCGAGCTGCCACATCCATTTCAGCCTCTGGCGCGATGGAAAGAATGCCTTTCCCGGAAAGGAAAAACTGGGCCGCGCGCAGGTGTCCGAGACGTTCAGGTGGTTCCTAGGCGGCTGGATCGCGCACGTGGCGGAGCTCATGCCGTTCTATGCGCCGACGGTCAATTCGTACAAGCGCTACGTCGACGCCTCCTGGGCGCCGACCCGCCTTGCCTGGAGCTACGACAACCGCACGGCCGGGTTCCGCGTCGTCGGCGATGGACAGAGCCTGCGCATCGAATGCCGCGTCGCCGGCGCCGACGCCAATCCCTACCTGGCGCTCGCCGCCTCGCTCGCCTCGGGCCTCGACGGCATCCGGAACAAGATCGAACCGCCGCCCTGCTTTGTCGGCGATGTCTACATGGCGCGCGACCTGCCGCGCGTGCCTTACTCGCTGGCGCAGGCCAACGAGGCGTTCAAGAACAGTGACTTCGCGAAGCGCGCCTTCGGCGCGGACGTCGTGGAGCACTATGCGCACTTCTTCGGCACGGAAGTTGCCGCCTACGACAAGGCCGTCACCGACTGGGAAAGGAAGCGCTACTTCGAACGCATATGAGATTAAAGAACAAGGTAGCGCTCATCACCGGCGCCGGCGCCGGCATCGGCCGCCAGGCCGCCCTCCTCTTCTCGCGCGAAGGCGCGGCCATCGTGGCAGTGGACGTGAACGAAGCGGCCGCGAAAGAGACCGCCGGCATGATCCAGAACGCGATCGCGGTGCGCGCGGATGTGTCGAAGGCTGGCGACTGCCAGAACATGGTCGCCGCGGCGGAGAAGGCGTTCGGCAAGCTCGACGTGCTCTTCAACAACGCCGGCATCATGCACGCGAAGGACGACGACGCCGTCTCGACCGACGAGTCGGTCTGGGATGCGACGCTCGACGTGAATGCCAAGGGCGTGTTCCTCGGCTGCAAATACGGCATCCCGGCGCTCAAGCGCGCGGGCGGCGGCTCGATCATCAACACCGCGTCCTTCGTCGCCCGTCTCGGCGCCGCGACGCCGCAGATCGCCTATACGGCGAGCAAAGGCGCCGTGCTCGCCATGACGCGCGAGCTCGCCGTCATCCACGCGCGCCAGAACATCCGCGTCAATGCGCTTTCGCCGGGACCGCTCAAGACCGAGCTGCTGATGAGCTTCCTCAACACCGAGGAGAAAAAGCGGCGGCGCCTGGTGCACGTGCCGATGGGACGCTTCGGCGAGGCGGAGGAAATCGCCAAGGCGGCGCTTTTCCTCGCGAGCGACGATTCGTCGTACATCACCGGAACGGAGTTCCTCGTCGACGGCGGACTGACCGCCGCTTACGTCACGCCGGAATGACCCAGCTCGCGCACTTCCACCTGGTTGCCGGCGGCAAGCCAGGCCTCGAGGCCGCCCTGCAACGGCCGCACGCGCGTATAGCCGAGCTCGATCAGCTTCTTCGCCACTTGCGCCGCCGAGGCTTCGTTCGGGCAGCTGCAATAGAAGACGATGTCGCGATCGTTCGGCAGCTGCCGCAGGCGCGCGTCGGACGCCCCGACATCCATGACAAGCGCGCCCGGGATCAAGCGACCGTCGGTCTCGCGCGCGACCGGCGAGCGTACGTCGACGACGATCGGCTGCTTGCCGCCCTCGATGAGGCGGCGCAGCTCCTCGACGCTGATGCGCGCGAGGCGAAGCGCGCGGTAGAAGCGCCGGCGCTCCCACCACTTGAACGCGACGTAAGCGGCCAGCAGCATGGCCACGAGCTCGACGGCGGCAGCGCCATAGCCTTCGAGCCGCGCGATCAGGCGACCGAGCTCGTCGTGGAACAGCATGCCGGCGCCGATCGCAGCGCCTGCCCACAGGAGGATGCCGATGCCGTTGAGCACCACGAAGGACGGCCATCCCATGCGCATCGCGCCCGCGAGCGGCGGCGTCACCGTGGAGAGCCCCGGAATGAACTTCGAGACGACCAGCACGGCCTTGCCCCAGCGCTCGAAGTGCGACTCGCTCTGGCGCACGCACGAGTCCGGCGAGAGAGAAATGCGGCACAAGAGGCTCATCACGCGCCGGCCATAAATCCTTCCGCCGACGAACCACAGGCCGTCGCCGATGAAGGAGGCGACGAACGCCACGCCGAACACCGCCGGAGCGGAGAGCTGGCCCGTCGTTGCCAGCGCGCCGGCAATGATCAGCGTCGGCACCGCCGGGATCGGCAGGCCAACCTGTTCGACCAGCACGTTGACGAACACGAGAAGCAGACCGTACTTCGCGAGCAGGTCGACGAGATCTTGCACCGGTGAAGAATACAGGCTCCGCCCAGCGCACCATCACCCCGATCGACGGCTCCGTCTACGTCGAGCGTCCGCTCGCCTCCGATCGCGATATCGGCTCGGCACTGGATGCAGCGACACAGGCGCAGCGCAAGTGGAAGCAGGTGCCGGTCGCCGAGCGCGCCGCGATCTGCCGCCGGATGGTCGAGTGGTGCGTCGCGCGCGCCGATGCGATCGGCGAAGAGCTGACCCGGCAGATGGGCCGGCCGATCGCCTACACGCCGAACGAGATCCGGCGCGGCTTCCAGGAGCGCGCGCTGCACATGTGCTCGGTCGCCGAAGCGGCATTGCAGGACGTCGAGGTTCCGCCGGTGCCCGGCTTCAGGAAGTTCATCAAGCGCGAGCCGCTCGGCGTCGTCCTCGTGCTCGCGCCCTGGAACTATCCCTGGCTCACGTCGGTGAATGCGGTAGTGCCGGCGCTTCTCGCGGGCAACAGCGTCCTCCTCAAGATGGCGCAGCAGACGCCGCTGGTGGCCGAGCGCTACGCCGAAGCGTTTGCCGCGGCCGGGCTGCCTTCGGGCGTGTTCCAGTATCTGCATCTCAGTCACGCACAGGCGGCAAGGATCATTGCGGATGACAGGATCGGCTTCGTCGCCTTCACCGGCTCGGTGGAAGGCGGCCACGCCGTGCAGCGTGCCGCGGCCGAGCGCTTCATCGCCACCGGGCTCGAGCTCGGCGGCAAAGATCCGGCCTATGTGCGTGCCGATGCGCCGCTCGATTCGACGATCGAGAATCTCGTCGACGGCACGTATTTCAACTCCGGGCAGTCGTGCTTCGGCATCGAGCGCATCTATGTCCACCGCTCGGTGTTCAAGCCGTTCGTCGATGGCTTCGTCGATCTCACCCGCAAGTACCGGCTCGGCAATCCGCTCGACAAGGACACCACGCTGGGCCCGATGGTGCGCACGGAGGCGGCGGATGTGGTGCGCGCGCAGATCGCCCAGGCCCTGGGCAAAGGCGCGCGGGCGCTGATCGACCCGAAGTCGTTCCCGGCGAACCAGGACGGCACGCCGTACCTCGCGCCGCAGGTGTTGGTTGACGTAGATCACGGCATGCAGGTCATGACTGAGGAAAGCTTCGGTCCCGTGGTGGGCATCATGTCCGTCGACAGCGACGCGCAGGCGATCCAGCTCATGAACGACAGCCGCTACGGCCTCACGGCATCGATCTGGACGAAGGATGCGGAGGCGGCGTTGCGCATCGGCGGCGAGGTCGACACCGGCACCTGGTTCATGAATCGCTGCGACTACCTCGACCCGGCGCTCGCCTGGACCGGCGTCAAGGATTCCGGGCGCGGCTGCACGCTGTCGCGGCTGGGGCTCGAGGCGTTCACGCGGCCCAAGTCGTTCCATCTGAAGCTCGGCTAGGAGAGGACGTGGAACTACCCGAAAAGCTGAAATACACCTCCACCCACGAGTGGATCGCCGACAACGGCGATGGCACCGTCACCGTCGGCATCACCGCGGTGGCGACCGAGCAGCTCGGCGATCTCGTCTACGTCGAGCTGCCGAAGCCCGGCGCCAGCGTTACGCGCGGCTCCGGCTGCGCGGTCGTCGAGTCGACGAAGGCCGCCTCGGACGTCTACGCACCCGTATCCGGCGAGGTCGTCGCGGCCAACGAGGAGCTGGGCCAGCATCCGGAGAAGGTGAACGAATCGCCGTACGGCAACGGCTGGCTGTTCAGGATCAAGCTGAAGGACAAGAAGGAGCTCGGCGAGCTGCTGGCGCCGGCGGCTTACAAGACCTCGGCCGGCGTATGAGCGACTTCACGGCGCTGCTCGGCCGCGAGGAATTCGCGAGCCGGCACCTTGGCAGCGACGAGGCGACGCAGAAGGAGATGCTTGCGGCGCTCGGCCTCGAGTCTCGCGAAGCGCTGGTGCGCCAGGTCGTGCCGGCAAGCATCCGCATGAAGGAGCCGCTCGCGCTCGGCGAGCCGGTCACGGAGCTGCAGGCGACCGCGGACCTGAGCGCGCACGCGCTGCGCAACGATGTCTGGCGCAGCTACATCGGCATGGGCTACTACGGCAACTACATGCCGGCCGTCATCGAGCGCAACGTGCTCGAGAACCCCGGCTGGTATACCGCCTACACGCCCTACCAGGCGGAGATCTCGCAGGGGCGGCTCGAGGGCCTGCTCAACTTCCAGCAGATGGTCATCGACCTGACCGGCCTCCCGGTGGCGAACGCCTCGCTTCTCGACGAGGCCACGGCCGCCGCCGAGGCGATGACGATGATCCGGCGCAGCAGCAAGAGCAAGGCCGCCGCCTTCTTCGTCGATGCCGCCGCGCATCCGCAGGTGCTCTCGGTGATGCGCACGCGCGCCAAGTGGCTCGGCATCGAGCTGGTAATCGGTGACAGTCACCAATTAGATCCGGCCAAAGTGTTCGGCGCCCATCTGCAATATCCGGACACCTACGGCCGCGTGCGCGACTGGTCCGAGCTGATTCGCAGCATCCACGAGGCAGGCGGCCTGGTCTGCGTCGGGACGGATTTGCTGGCGCTCGTGCTGCTTCGCTCGCCGGGCGCGCTCGGCGCCGACGTGGCGATCGGTTCGGCGCAGCGCTTCGGCGTGCCGATGGGCTACGGCGGGCCGCATGCCGCGTTCATGAGCTGCCGCGACGAATACAAGCGCTCGATGCCGGGACGCATCATCGGCGTCTCGCACGATGCCTCCGGCAAGACGGCGCTGCGCATGGCGCTGCAGACGCGCGAGCAGCACATCCGGCGCGACAAGGCGACCAGCAATATCTGCACTTCGCAGGCGCTGCTCGCCAACATGGCGGGCTTCTATGCCGTCTACCACGGGCCGGCCGGGCTTGCGCGCATCGCCTCGCGCGTCAACTTCATGGCGCGCCTGCTGGTCGCCGCCGTTGCCGGCGCCAAGGCCGAGAGCCAGGCTTTCTTCGACACGGTGGTGCTGAACGTG
This sequence comes from Burkholderiales bacterium, assembly GCA_036524215.1. Lineage (GTDB taxonomy): Bacteria > Pseudomonadota > Gammaproteobacteria > Burkholderiales > SG8-39 > SCGC-AG-212-J23. The sequence goes on along the minus strand of DATDCR010000618.1, from coordinate 4,555 downwards.
CCGTCGAGCGATGTGGTGCGCGCGCGGGCCGAGAAGGCCCGCCTCAACCTGCGCTACATCGACGTCACGCGCGTCGGCATCAGCTTCGACGAGACGACCCGAATCGAAGACGTGGCCGACGTCGCGGAAGCCATCACCGCGCAGCGCCCCGATATCGAGCGCATCGCGCGCGGCCTGCCGCTCGATCCGGTGTCCATTCCGGCGACGTTGCGGCGCGCCGACGCCGTGCTCACGCATCCGGTCTTCAACCGCTATCACACCGAGACCGAGATAATGCGCTACCTCAAGCGGCTGGAGAACCGCGATCTCTCGCTCGTGCATTCGATGATCCCGCTCGGCTCGTGCACCATGAAGCTGAACGCCGCGGCCGAGCTCATTCCCATCTCCTGGCCGAAGTTCGCCACGCTGCATCCGTTCGTGCCGGTGGAGCAGGCGCGCGGCAGCCTGGCCATGATGCGCGAACTCGAGGCGATGCTCGCCGAGATCACGGGATTCGCGCGCGTCTCGCTGCAGCCGAACTCCGGCGCGCAGGGCGAGTACTCGGGCTTGCTGGCGATCCGCAGCTACTTCGAAGCGAAGAAGGAATCCCGCGACGTCTGCTTGATCCCGTCGTCTGCGCACGGCACGAACCCGGCGAGCGCGACGATGATGGGCCTGCGGGTGGTCGTGGTGGGCTGCGACAAGGCGGGCAACGTCGACCTGCCGGACCTCGAGCGCAAGCTCGCCGAGCACCGCGAGCGGCTGGCCGTGCTGATGATCACTTACCCATCGACGCATGGCGTGTTCGAGGAAGGCATCGTGCGCATCTGCGAGCTGGTGCACGCGGCCGGGGGCCAGGTCTACATGGACGGCGCCAACATGAACGCCCTCACCGGGCTCGCCAAGCCCGCGCTGATCGGCGCCGACGTCTGCCACATCAACCTGCACAAGACCTTCTGCATTCCGCACGGCGGCGGCGGGCCCGGCATGGGCCCGATCGCGGTGGCGGCGCATCTCGCCCCCTACCTGCCTTCGCATCCGCTGGACAATCACGGTGCGGTATCCGCTGCGCCTTACGGCAGCGCTCTCATCACGCTCATCTCCTGGATGTACATCCGCATGATGGGCGCCGACGGCCTGCGAAAGGCGACCGAGGTGGCGATCCTCAATGCCAACTACATCGCCACGCGCCTCGCGCCCTACTTCCCGGTGCTCTATACCGGCGCCTCCGGCCGCGTCGCGCATGAGTGCATCCTCGACCTGCGCAGGCTGAAGGAGAGCTGCGGCGTCAGCGCCGAGGACGTGGCGAAGCGCCTGATGGACTACGGGTTCCACTCGCCCACGCTCTCGTTCCCGGTGGCCGATACGCTGATGGTCGAGCCGACCGAGAGCGAGTCGAAGGAAGAGCTCGACCGCTTCTGCTACGCGATGATCGCGATCCACGCGGAGCTCGAGAAAGTGCGCACGGGCGCGTGGGACCGCGCCGACAATCCGCTCAAGAACGCGCCGCACACGGCGCTCGAGCTGGCGGGCGACTGGAAGCACGCCTACAGCCGCGAAGAAGCGGCTTTCCCGGCGCCGTGGCTGCGCGCGGCGAAGTTCTGGCCGCCGGTGAAGCGCATCGACAATGCGGCGGGAGATCGCCAGTTCGTCTGCACGTGCCCGCCGATCGAAGCGTATGCCTGAAGCCCTGAAGCGAACGCCGCTCCACGCGCTGCATGCGGAACTCGGCGGCAAGTTCGTGCCTTTCGCCGGCTACGAGATGCCGGTGCAGTATGCCGACGGCCTGCGTGCCGAGCATCTGCACACGCGCGCGCACGCCGGGCTCTTCGACGTCTCGCACATGGGACAGGTGCGGGTCACCGGTCCTCGCCTGGAGCAAGCCCTGGAGGGCGCACTGCCGGTCGACTTCGACGGCTGGCCCGAAGGCCTGCAGCGCTACTCGCTTCTCTGCAACGAGGCCGGCGGCATCGAGGACGACCTGATGGTCACGCGCCTCGCTGGCGAAGTGCGCATCGTCGTCAACGCCTCGACGAAGGAAAAGGATCTCGCGCTCCTCCGCGGACTTTGCCCCGATTTATCGTTCCAGCTGCTCGATTTCGCGCTCATCGCCTTGCAGGGACCTTCGGCGGAGCAGGTTCTGGGTTCGACAAGAAACCTCAAGTTCATGCATGCGACGACGGTGAAGCTGGCCGGCGCCGACTGCCTTGTTTCGCGCTCCGGCTATACCGGCGAGGATGGCTTCGAAATCTCGGTTCCCGCTTCCGCCGCCGAGAAGCTCGCGCGCCAGTTGCTCGCCAATCCGGAGGTAAGGCCGATCGGCCTCGGCGCGCGCGACACGCTGCGCCTCGAGGCGGGGTTGCATCTCTACGGCCAGGACATGGACGCGCAGACGACGGTGCTCGAGGCAAGCCTCGGCTGGGCGATCGCGAAGTCGCGCAGAGCGGGCGGCGCCAAACAGGGCGGCTTTCCGGGCGCGGAGGTTTATTTGAGGCAACTGAGGGAAGGCGTGAAGCGCAAGCTCGTCGGCCTGATCGGCGAGGAGGCGGTGCCGATCCGCCATGGCGCCGACCTCGTCGCGAAGGACGGGAGCAAGGCCGGCGTCGTGACGAGCGGCACGGTTTCACCGTCGTTGCAGAAGCCGATCATGCTCGGTTACGTGCCGCCGAACGTGAGCACCGAGCTATTCGCCGTCGTGCGCGGCGCGCAGCGGCCCGTGCGCATCGCGAAGCTGCCGTTCGTGCCGAAGCGCTACAAATTAGCAGGCTAAGCTGTCGCTCGCGGCGATCGACTTCCTCGCGTTTGCATCCTTAATCCAAATACCCCTTCGGAAGGTTCCGGCATTGTTGCGGTTTTTGGGCGCACTCGAAGCGGAGCTTCATCTTTGAATGCTCGATCCCCACAACTAGGATCGGTATTGTTCGTGACTGGAAAATCTGGCCCTTAACGACTTTTGCAGTCAGACCGTCCTTGCAACGCAAATACTCGCCTTGCGGCACCAACCGCGGGTTCGGGTCGAAGTCGGTATCGGCGATCGACAGGACCGTTCGAAGTGCTCGTTCGATATCGCCAGCGTCTTTACCGTAGATGGTCGCCAAGACCATGTATACGCGATCGTTGTACCAGTAGGCAGCAGCGCTATTGACGTCCAAGGCCATCACGGCACCGTACATCATGTCCATGCCGTTGTCGCCAAAGTTGTGTTGGAACGACATCTTTACGCTGCTAGGAAGATTACCGAGATAGGACCGCGAGCCGCCGACTTCAATATTCAACAGGCGCTTGGTGATGTCTCCGCAGTCTGCGAGCACACTCGTGGACACCAGAAGAGCAGCGGCGGCTGTCGCGATTACTCTGACCGCGCCTCTAACGCTCGCCTTCAGCGGCGCCCCCGCTTTCGGCGTGTCCGCTGCACGGCATAGTTAGGGATCGGTTGCCGTGCATGAGCAGTTGGGCGACTGGATGCAAAGATATGGCCATGCTTAATTTGTAGGCCAAAGAATGTACTGTCCTTCACTTCGACGGCAGCGTGCTCGACCTTGATTGCCCGGTTGATCGCGTCTACGGCAGGATCAGAAGGGTCTGCAACCACAATACGGGAGATTCCCGGTAGATCGGATACAGCCAGCGCATTTTTGACTCGCTCAGAGAGCAGCTTGAGTGCGGCGCCTTTGTTTTCCTCAATCCACGGGGCAGAGACTACCAAGTCCCATTTGTCCGGCGCTTCCTCTCGAAGTAAGAGAGCAAAAAGGGCAAAAGGCCCCCTCTCAGCCGCAAGGGAACGCTCAACTTGAAGCAGGGCGTCAGTAGGGGCTTTCATAGCGCCTTAAGCAACACCTCCGCCGAAGATACCAATAGCTCAGCATCGGCTTTCGTAGCCGAACCTATTTTCCTGTACCGAACCTCCGGATCCCAAGTTCCGATCGCTGACCACTCTGCGAGATGGTTGCCCTTGACGTTTTGCTCACGACCTGAAAGAGCTAGAAGGACATCAAGGTCGTGCGTCCTGAACGTGGTTAGCGATTCAAATTCCTTTCGCGTTTCGGGGAACTCCGCCCACTTCAGAGTGCGACAGATACGCGCCTTCAGCGCAATTTCGACGACATAGCCTCCAATGTAGATAGCGCCGTCAAATCGCTTTGCGCTTAGCAGAGTCTTAGCGTCCTTAAGTCTGGCGCGGGCTAGCTTTCGGAGATCAGCGACCTTAATCATTCGCTACGGTATCTCGACACCTGCTCATATTAGTTGACTGTCAACCGAACAGTATTAGTTGGCAGCCTGCCGAAAAAGATTGGTTGACACAAAAGAAACGCCAACTCTAGTCGCGAGGTGCCCCGCAACGCGTCGACTCAGGACAACCGGACAAAAGACGCTTGGTCGGAGAGGGTTAGGGCCCCGTCCCTGAACTGGGTCAGGGCTCCGTCCCCGAACTGGGTTAGTGCCCTGACCCCGAATTACTCGTAGCGGACGTCGATGATCTCGTAGCGCTTGACGCCGCCGGGGGTCTGCACGTCGACCGAGTCGCCGGCGGATTTGCCGATCAGGGCGCGGGCGATGGGCGTGCCGACGAAGATGC
>DATDCR010000617.1:0-1750 GCA_036524215.1 Burkholderiales bacterium | reverse complement strand
TTGAAATTGTCCGCGGAAGCTTGCGCGTTGTCGTTCAACTCGGCGCTCGCGCCGCGGCAACGCCAGATCAGGTCCGGCTTGAGGCCGATGATCGAATAACGCCCGCGTGTCTCGCCGCCCTGCACGCTCTCGAGCAGGAACGCATAGGGATCGCCAAGTCCGAGCTTCAGCCAAGCGGAGACCGGCGTGTCGAGGTCGGCAACGAGCGCGCGCGCCACGACTTGTGGCTTACCTGCGTCATACGTTTTGACGAACTCATCATCGGTGATGGTGAACGAAGGCCTGTTCGACCGTTTCCCCGCCAACGAGGTCTACGCGCTGCACAACTGGCCCGGTCTGCCGCCCGGGAAGATGGCGGTGCGCCCAGGCGCCGTCATGGCGGCGACCGACGAAGTACAGATCACCGTGCGCGGCAAGGGGGGCCACGGCGCCATGCCGCACCTCGCCGTCGACCCGGTGGTGGCCGCTGCCCAGGTCATCACCGCGCTGCAAACCATCGCCAGCCGGAGCGTCAGTCCGCTCGACGCCGTGGTGGTCAGCATCTGCTCGCTGGCGACGAGCCAGATCGGCGTGTTCAACGTCATCCCGGATCAGGTGAAGCTGGTCGGCACGGTTCGCACGTTCCAGCCGCACACGCGCGATCTGGCCGAAAGGCGCGTGAAGGAAATCGCGACCAAGGTCGCCGAAGCACACGGCGCCAGCGCCGACGTGGTCTATGCGCGCGGCTATCCGCCGACGATCAATACCGCGCGCGAGGCGCAATTCGCCGCCCAGGTCGGGCAGCGCCTGTTCGGCACGCAGAACGTGATCACCGAGCACGAGCCGACGATGGGCGGCGAGGACTTTTCGTTCATGCTGCAGGCGCGTCCCGGGGCCTACGTCTTCCTCGGCCAGGGCGGCGCCGAGCTCGGTTGCCTGCTGCACAATTCGCATTACGATTTCAACGACGAGGTGATTCCATTGGGCGCCGGCTACCTCGCGGCGCTGGTCGAAGAAGCGCTGAAATAGGGAGGAGGAACATGAGACTCTGGTTTCTTATCGCATCCCTCATCATGGGGTCTGCGCATGCCGTGACGCTGAAGTGGGCGGCGCAGAACGACATCCTGACGCTCGACCCGCATTCGCAGAACCACGCCACTACCCACGCCATCGTGCAGTACGCGTACGAGGGGCTGGTGCGCTACTCGAAGAACTACCAGATCGAGCCCTGCCTCGCGGAGAGCTGGAAGCAGATCGACGATACGCACTACCGCTTCAGCCTGCGCAAGAACGTCAAGTTCCACGACGGCTCGCCGTTCACCGCGGACGATGTGGTGTTCTCGTTCAACCGCATCCGCGAGCCGCAGGGCACGAACCAGATCTACGTCTCCGGCATCAAGGAAGTGACCAAGGTCGACGAGCACACGGTCGATTTCGCGCTCTCCGGGCCTTCGCCGATCCTGCTGCGGCTGATCGTCGACTTCCGCATCATGAGCAAGGTGTGGTCGGAGAAGAACCGCTCGCAGCACATCCAGGACTACGCCAAGAAGGAGGAGACCTACGCCTCGCGCAACGCCAACGGCACCGGCCCCTACATCATCAAGAGCTGGGAGCCGGACAAGCGCATCGTGTTCGCGCAGAACAAGGACTGGTGGGGCAAGCTCGAGGGCAATGTGACCGACGTGATCTACACGCCGATCAAGTCGGACGCGACGCGGGTGTCCGCGCTGCTTTCCGGCGAAGTCGATCTCGTCACCGACCTGCCGACCCA
>DATDCR010000616.1:0-5255 GCA_036524215.1 Burkholderiales bacterium | reverse complement strand
GCCGCCGAGCAACCTGCGCGAGCTGATGGAGTACATGAAGACGCACTCGCTCAACATCGCGCACCCGGGCGCGGGCGCGACCGGCCACCTCGCCACCTCGCTCTTCCTGCAGGAGGCGAAGCTGCAGGCGGTGATGGTGCCCTACCGGGGCGCGGCGCCGGCGATGCAGGACATCCTCGGCGACCACGTCGATCTTTTCGTCGCCACGCCGCAGTCGGTGGTGAAGCTCGTGCAGGGCGGGAGCATCAAGGCCTACGGCATCACCGACAGGCAGAGCTACGCGCAGTTCCCGGGCGTGGCCAGCTTCGTCACCGAGGTGAGCCCGAAGCTCGAGATCTTCTACTGGCACGCGCTCTTCGCGCCGGCCGCGACGCCGAAGGCGGTGATCGACAAGCTGAACGCCGTGCTGCAGTCGGTCGCCGAGGATCCGGCGATCCTCAAAGGCTGGGACGCCGCCGGCGTCTCGCCCTATCCGAAGGACGAGCGCTCGCCCGAGGCCGGCCAGCGCCTGCTGAAGGGCGAGATCGCGCGCTGGGGCCAGGTGATCCGCGACAACAACATCCACGGCCCGGAATGATCGGGAACAATGATTCGGGGACGGAGCCCTAACTATTCAGGGGACAGAGCCCGGCACAGTTAGGGCTCTGTCCCCGAATTCCCATGGCACTTAACCAACTGACCGCCGCCGAAGCGGCGAAGCGCCTCGCCGCCGGCGAGATCACCTGCGAGGCGCTCGCGCGCGACTGCCTCGATCGCATCGCCGAGCGCGAAGCCGCGGTGCACGCCTGGGCGTGCGTGGATCGAGACCGCGCGCTCGAGCAGGCGCGAGCGCTCGACCGCCTGCCGCGACGCAGCCGGCTGCACGGCATGCCCTTCGGCATCAAGGACGTGATCGATACCGCGGACCTGCCGACGGAATACAACTCGCCGATCTATCGCGGCCACCGGCCGAAGGCCGACGCGGCGTGCATCGCGCTCCTCAAGGAAGCCGGCGCGCTGATCCTCGGCAAGACGGTGACGACCGAGTTCGCGAACAACCATCCGGCCGAGACGCTGAACCCCCACAACCCGGCGCACACCCCGGGCGGATCCTCGAGCGGCTCGGCCGCGGCGGTCGCCGACTTCATGGTGCCGCTCGCGCTCGGCACGCAGACCGGCGGCTCCGTGATCCGGCCCGCCGCGTATTGCGGCGTGTACGCCTGCAAGCCGAGCTACGGTTCCATCAGCCGCATCGGCCTCAAGTTCGACGCCGAATCGCTCGACACGATCGGCGTCTTCGGCCGCAGCGTGGAAGACCTGGCGCTCGCCCTGGAGCCCTTGACCGCCCGTCCCGCCCCCGACTTCCACTCCATTACTACCAATCCAAGGGTCGGGCTCTGCCGCACGCCGCGCTGGCGCGACGCGGACGAGGCGACGCAGGCGAACCTGGAAGCCGCGGCGCGGCGCCTGTCGAACGCCGGCGCGCAGGTCTTCAATTTCGAGCTGCCCGCGGGCAGCGACCAGCTCTTCGACAAGCACCGGGTGATCATGGGCTACGAGAACGCGCGCGCGCTCGCCTGGGAGTACTTCAACCACGGCGACAAGCTGAGCGCGAGCCTCAAGCCGCGGCTCGACGAAGGCTGGCGCGTGACGCGAGCCGAGTACGACGCGATGCGTGAGCACTCGCGCCGCTGCCGGCGAGCGCTGGCGGACTCGATGCGGGAACTCGATTTCCTGCTCACGCCGAGCGCGCCGGGCGAAGCGCCCGACTCGCTCGCGAGCACGGGCAATCCGGTCTTCAACCGAGCGTGGACGCTGTTCGGCGTGCCGTGCGTGACGATCCCGCACGGCAAAGGTCCGCGGGGCCTGCCCCTCGGCGTGCAGGTCGTCGGCGCGTACGACGCCGACACCGCGCTCCTCGCATGGGCGCGCTGGGCGTCGGAGCGGCTTTCCTAGGCTAGGCGGTCTTCTTGCGCGGCTCGGCGGCGTGCTGCGCCATGTTGGCGCTCTCGCGGATCGACCCGGTGGCGCGTGACACCTGGCTCGCGGCGACGCGCGCCACTTCTTCCGAGGTGCGCGTCGTGAAGTCGTAGGTCTCGCGCATGCTGTCCTTCGCCTGGCCGAGCTGCGATTGCACCTGCTCGATCACGGCCTTCTGGTGGTCGGCGGCGGCCTGCCACAGGCTCGACCAGAACTCCGCCATGCGCTCGAGCTGCGCGCCCGCCATGCGCGACTGCACGGACATCAGGTCGTCGAGGCTCTTGGCTTCGGTCAGGCGCTCGGCCGAGCGGGTGTTCTCCTCGAGGATGTTGCGCACGATGCCGAGCTGGCGCTCGTGGATGCGCACGGCGCTTTCGAGCGACATCTTGGTGACTTCGGCGGCCGTCTTGATGCCATTGCGATAGAGATCGACGAACTGAGTTTGCATTGAGAAACCCCGCTGGCTTGCTGGTTGTAATGGGTCGCAGCCCTTCCGTCTCAATGTAACCACTCGCGCAGTGTCGCGGTATCGTCGAGACTGGGCGCCGTTTTGTCGACTCTCCAGCTACCGTGTCAGCCTCGTATCAGCCGCCGGTGCGCGCGGAAAGCTCGTGCACCACGACGCCTTGCATCGGATCGACCGGCGCCTGCCACGGCGCGCGCTCGATCATGCGCCGCGCATCGTCGAGCCCGGCCTGCCAGCGCCCGCGGATCCCTTCCGCGCTGAAATCGATGTCCTTCCAGTAGTCCTCGCTCGCGAGCGCCGGCGCGAGCAGGCGCACCACGTGCATCGTCGTATGGCAGCCCCACGCCGCAAGCTCGCGGCATTCGGGCGTCGCCTGCTTCTCCGGCGGCAGGCTCTTCACCAGCTCGCGGATCACGCGCCGCATGTGGTGGATCTTCTTCTGCTGGGCGATGTGGCTGTCGGCGCGGCTCGCGAACTGGATGTCCTTCTCCCGGCCGAGCACCTGCCAGAGCGATTGCGGCTCGGGGCCGACCGGCTGCCAGACGTTGGCGGCGAAGATCAGCGAGTCGCGGCGCGGGTCGTCGTCGAACACCACCTCGAGCGGCGTGTTCGAATAGACGCCGCCGTCCCAGTACGCCTCGCCGCCGATGCGCACCGCGGCGAACGCGGGCGGCAGCGCGCCGGAGGCCATCACGTGATCGATGTCGAGCGCCATGTGCCGGCTGTCGAAGTAGCGCATCTGGCCGCGCGGCACGTTGACCGCGCCGATCGTGAGCCGCGGCTTCTTCTGCGCCAGGACATCGGGATGGACGAGGCCGGTGAGCGTCTCGCGCAGCGGCGCGGTGCTGTAGTACGAGGCGCGCTCGACGCCCACCGGCGTGTCCAGCCAGGTCGGCGGCCGCGGGCTGAAGAAGCCGGGCACGCCGGCGGTGATCGTCGCCCAGTGCGAAAGGGCGCCGTTCATCCCGAGCCAGTCCAGGTTGCCGGTGAGCGAACCGAAAGGCGCGCTGCGCTGCTCGATGCGTTGCCAGAAGTCGTGCAGCCGCTCGAGGCGCTTCTCGACCGGATTGCCGGCGATGAGGGCGCCGTTGATCGCGCCGATCGAGGTGCCGATCACCCAGTCGGGCTCGAGCCCCGCCTCGTGGATCGCCTCGTACACGCCGCCGTGGTAGGCGCCGAGCGCGCCGCCGCCCTGCAATACCAGGACCACCTGCCCGTGCTGTCCCATGGCTACTCCGCGGTCCAGCCGCCGTCGATGGAGAGCATCGCGCCCGTGATCGCCGCCGCCGAATCGCTGCACAGGTAGGCCGCGAGCGCCGCCACCTCCTCCACCTTCACGAACTCCTTCGTCGGCTGCGGCGCGAGGATCACCTCGCGGATCACGCGGTCCTCGCTGATGCCGTGCGCCTTGGCCTGCTCCGGGATCTGCTTGTCGACGAGCGGCGTGCGCACGTAGCCCGGGCAGATGGCGTTGGCCGTGATGCCCTGCTGCGCCACCTCCAGCGCCACCGTCTTGGTGAAGCCGGCGAGGCCGTGCTTCGACGACACGTACGCCGACTTGAACGCGCTCGCCACCAGCGCGTGCGCCGAGGCGATGTTGACGATGCGCCCCCAGCGGCGCTGCTTCATCGCCGGCAGCGCAAGGCGCGTGGTGTGGAACGCGGACGAGAGATTGAGCGCGATGATGAGATCCCACTTGTCGACCGGGAACTCGTCCACCGGCGCCACGTGCTGCACGCCGGCGTTGTTCACCAGCACGTCCACCGCCCCGAACCTGTCGATCGCCTTCTTCATCATCGCCGCGATCGCGTCGGGCTTGGTCATGTCGGCGCCGTCGTAGACGACCTCCACGCGGTTCTTCGCCGCCAGGTCCTTTCTCAGCGCTTCGATCTCGACGGCGTCGCCGAAGCCGTTCAGCACGATATTGGCGCCCTCGGCGGCGAGGCGCGTGGCGATGCCCAGCCCGATACCCGACGTCGAGCCGGTGACGAGCGCGGTTTTTCCGTTCAGCATGGGGTGTCCTTCAGGTAAGCGCCCTATTCTCGCGCCGATTCGCCCGCGCTTTGCCCGAATTGCGCCGCCCTCGTGCCGCCATCCGGCGCGAGGCTTGCAGGCATGAAACATCCCCTGCTCACCAAGACCGTGATCGTCGGCGTGCTGGCGATCGTCCTCATGCTTCCGGTCGCGATGATCCGCGACCTCGTGACGGAGCGGCAGGCGCGCTCGAACGAGGCGATCGCCGGCATCGCCGAAGGCTGGGGCAAGCGCCAGACCGTGGCCGGGCCTTATCTCGCGCTCCCCTACGAGCGCCGCTGGACCGAGGTGAAGCGCGAGACCGTCGACGGAAAGCAGCGCGAGACGCGCACCGAGCGCGTCGAGGTCAACTCGGTGCGCATCCCCGCCACGACCCTCGAATGGGTCGTCGCGGCGGACATCAGCGAGAAAACGCGCGGCATCTACAAGGCGCGCCTCTACTCGGCTCGCCTCTCCGCGACCGGCTCCGTCGCCGTGCCCGCACGCTCCGCGATGGAGGACGGCAAGAGCCAATACAAGTGGCACGCGCCGCGCCTCGTCGTCGGCATCTCCGATCCGCTGGGGATTCGCTCGGCCCCAGAAACATCCATCAACGGCGCGAAGATGGCGTTTGCGCCTGGTTCCGGCGATGGCGGCGCGGGGCTGCACGCGCCGTTGCCGAACCTCGACCTCGCCAAGGCCCGCACGCTCGAGTTCTCCTTCACCCTGGAACTCGGCGGATCGGAAGCGCTTGCGCTCGCGCCGCTCGGCGCCGACACGACGGTCTCGATGCGCGCCGACTGGCCGCATCCCTCGT
>DATDCR010000615.1:0-5552 GCA_036524215.1 Burkholderiales bacterium | reverse complement strand
CATGACGATCGAGGGCGGGATGAGCGACTTCAGCGTGCCGCCGGCGGCGATGGTCCCGGTCGAGAACGCCGGCGAATAGCCGCGCTTCAGCATCTCGGGCAGCGCGACCTTCGCGAAGGTGGCCGCGGTCGCGGTCGACGAGCCGCACACCACGCCGAAGCCGGCGCAACCGCCGATGGTCGCGTACGCCAGCCCGCCTTTGCGATGGCCGAAGACGGCGGCCACCGCGTTATAGATGTCGGTCGAGAAACCGGCCGTGGTGGCGAAGGTGCCCATCAGCAGGAACAGCGGCACCGTCGCGAGGTCGACGTTGGAGAGGACGTTTGCCGGCTCCGTGGAGAGCACCGTCAGCGCCGGCCCCCAGCTCGACTGCAACGCCAGGCCGGCGACGCCGACCACGATCATCGCGAACCCGATCGGCACCTGCGCGAGGATGAGAACGAAGAGCGCGCCGAGGCCGAGCGCGCCTATCGCGAGCGCGGTCATGTCCTGAAAATCTTGACAAGGTCGCGTGCGGCGACGATCGCCTGAACCAGCACGGCACACCACAGGATGGCGTCCACCCCGAACCAGAACGGCGCGATCTGGATCTGCAGCACGAAGGTGGTCTCGTGCGCGCGCGACATCTTGGCCGCGTAAAGCCAGAACTGCCAGGCGATCGCTGCGAGGACCGCGCACACGAGGATCGCCGCCAGCGCATCGAGCACTCGGCCGAAGGTCTGGCCAAGCATGGTGCCCAGGCGGATCGTGATGTTGCCGCGCTCGACCAGGACGACCGGCAGGCAGCACGAGATCGCCACGGCGATCGCCAGCCCGCCGATATCGCGCACGCCCTCGATCGGCCGGTTGGCGAGCCAGCGCATCAGCCCGTCGATCAGCGTCATGGTGGCGAGCCCCATCAGGGCGGCAAGGCCGACCACGGAGAGCGCTCGCGTTGCCGCGAGCGTCGTGCGCTCCAGCGCCGCCAGCATCGGGGCGGCTACTTGCCGGCGCGAACCTTCGCGATTTCCTCCGTCATGGCCTTGTAGACCTCGGCGTGACGCGGGCTCTTCCCGGCCCAGGCCTTCACCACCGGCTCGAACGCCGCCTGCGCCGCCCTGTGGTCAGCGGCGTCGGGGAAGACGACCTTGCGCTTCGGATCGTTCTGCAGGCGCTTGACCAGCGAGGCGTCGTACTCGAGCATCGACTCGAGGTAGAGCTTGTTGATCCAGTCCATGTCGTACTTGCGGATCGCGTCCTGTCCGGCCTTCGGCAGACCCTCGAAGACCTTGCGGTTCATCACCACGGCGAGCGGCACCACGCCGAGGCGGATGAAATAGTGGTGGCTCGTCACGCGGTCGAGGCCGAAGTCGTAGAGCACGGCCGGCTGCGATGTCGAGGCGTCGATGGTGCGGCGGCTGAGCGCCTCGGGCACTTCCGTCGGCGGCATGCCGACCGTCACCGCGCCGAGCGCCTTGAGCGATTCGATCTGGATCACGCCCGAGCCGCGCACGCGCTTGCCCTTGAGGTCCTTGATCGAGTTGATCGGGTAGTTCGAGTGCAGGCTGAAAGGCGGCGTGCCCCACATGGCGATCGGGTGATAGTCGCCATAGTCCTTCAGCGTGCCGTTCTGCACCAGGCGCGTGTAGACCTTCGTGCTTTCCGCGAGATCCTGGAACATGCCGGGCAGCTCGAGCACCTCGGAGTCGGGAAAGCGCCCCGGCGTGAACGGCGGCACGATGAAGCCGATGTCGGCGACGCCGTCGTTCACCATCTGCGCCTGCTGCTGCGGCGCGCGCCCGAGGGCACCGTTGGGGAAGAGCTCGATCTGGATGGCGCCGCCCGCCGCCTTGTTCACCGCCTCCACCCAGGGCTTCTTGACGGTGTTGAAGAGGCGCTCGCTGTCCGGCGAGAACACGGCGAACTTGAGCTTCACCGGCTGCTGCGCCGCGACTGCAAACGGCACGGCCATCAGCAGCGCCAGCATGGTCTTACGCATCGAAATCTCCCTCATTTGGATTCGTGCTTCATGGTCCATTCCGCGATCTCGCGGCGGCGGGCGAACCAAACGCCCTTGTGCTTCTTCGCGTACTGCAGCATCTGGCGCGCGACCGGGATCAGCGTCGGGCGCGCGCCCATGTGCGCGTGGAGCGTCAGCTCGCACCACTTCGGATAGCCGGCGACGCCCTCGCTGTACAGCTGGTCGAAGGTCGCCTTCCAGTTCTGCCACATGAAGTCCGGCGGCGTGCGCGTCGTGGCCCACATCCAGAGGTCGTTGTGCGGCAGGTTGACCCGCGGCAGCATGACGATCGGGCCGTGCTTGGTCTCTTTGAGGAACGGCAGGTCGTCGCTCATGTCGTCGCCGCTCCAGAGGTAACCCTCCTGCTTGAGGAAGTCGAGCGTGTTCCCCGACAGCGCGCTTCCCTGGCACACCCAGCCGACCGGGCGGGTGCCGGCGGCTTCGGTGAGCACCCTTGTCACCTTGCGCATCTCCTCCAGCTCGGACTGCGGATCGTCGTCCTTCGCGGTGACGTCCTGCGCCCAGGCGTGTCCGACGATCTCCACGCCGTAATCGGCGAGCTCGCGCACGATCTTCGGATGGCGCTCGCCGGTCAGGCCGCTGGTCGAGCAGCTGCCCTTGATCTTCAGCTCGTCCATCAGGTCCATCAGGCGCCAGACGCCGGCCTTGAAGCCGTAGTCCGCGTAAGTGAGCGAGAAGTAGTCGACCTTGTTCGAGGTCTTCTCGAGGGTCAACTGGCTCGCGCGCACGAAGGACTCGAGCGCCATGTTGAGGCTGACGCAGATCCTCGCGCCGCCCGGCCACGACCACTTGCGCGGATAGTGCAGCTTTCTTTTCTTAGCCACGGATGCCCTCCGAGAAGGCGGCGACCACCTGGTGGAATGCCGCCGGCTCCTCGCGGAAGAGAAGCGAGCCGGCGCGGTTGATGACATGGAACTGCGTCGCGCGCTGGCGCTGCGCGATGCCGCGGTAGAGCCACAGCCCGTGATCCAGGGTAGCGAGCGGATCATGGCTGCCCCAGATCACCTGGCAGGGCACCTTGATGCCCTCGCTGCGGCAGACCTCGTAGAAGCGGGCTTTCGCCTTCGCCAGGCTCGGCACGAACTCGTCCGCGTATGCCTGCGGCGTCATGGGCCGCTGCTTCGCGGCGGCCGCAACGCATGCATCTAGCAGGCGATCGTCTATATGGTGGTGGGAGTACGAGACGCGCTCGAGCGCCCAGCGCTGCGACTCACGGCTCCACAGCGGCTTCGGCGGATGGGCGAAGGTGAAGTCGCCCACGCCATCGCCCGTCGGCGCGGCGGCAACGCTTGCCACCGCGCTGACCGCGCGCACGAGCTGCGGCGCTTCGATGGCAAGCCCGAGCGCGATCACACCGCCGAGGTCGTGGCCGACGAGATGGCACGGGCCTTTGCTCTCGATGAGCTTCCTCACTTGCTGCGTCATCGCGTCGACCGTCATGCCGGCGACCTCGATGGCCGTTGCATCCTGGAATCGCTCGAGCACCGAGCCCCAGATGTGCGGGCCGCTCGCATAGGGCGTGATGCCCGGCACGCCGCCGTGGATGAAGACTATTCCTGGCATGCAGGCACCCAGCGTCGCATCAGGGCATTGAAGCGCTCCGGATGCTCGCGGAACGGAAAATGGCCCGACTGGTTGATGACGTGGAACAGCGCGCGGCGCTCGTGCCTTGCCAGCATCCGGTAGAGCTGGATGCCGTAATCGACCGCCGCGGTGCGGTCGTCGTAGCCCCAGATCACCTGCACCGGGCGCTGCAGGCGCCCTTCATCGATCCATTGCAGCGTCTCGCGCTTCTCGCGCGCGAGCTCGGGGGCAAAGAGCTTGCTGCCGAGCTTCTCGACCGTCATCTTGCGCACGCTCTCCTGGTACTTCGGCAGCGCGAGCGTCGCCATCACCGCGTCGACCCACTCCTCGGTCACCACCTTCGGATCGAAGCTGTAGTTCTCGTAGACCCATCGCACGCCTTCGCGCGTGCCGGTGGGATACGGCGGCTTCGCCAGCACCACCTCGTTCGTGCCGACGCCGGGCATCAGCGTGCCGCTGTTCACCACGGTGAGCGACCTCACCAGATCGTGGTTGTCGAGCGTCAGCCTGGTCGCCGCGTAGCCGCCCCTGGAATGGCCGACCAGGTGGACCGGCGGCAGCTTCATCGCGCGGATGAACGCCGCCGCATGGCGCACCACCGCCGCCATCGTGTAGTCGTCGTTCTTCGGATTGTCGGTCTCGCCCTGGCCGAGCTTGTCGAACGTAATGGCCCTGAAGCTCTCGCTCAGCGGCCCGATCTGCTTGCTCCAGGTATAGGCGCTCGAGGCCGAGTCGCCGGTGCCGAAGTTGCCGCCGTAGATGAAGACGATCGGCTCGCCCGAGCCGGCCTCGAAGTAGCGTGTGCGGATGCCGTCGACGTCGATCCAGCGTCCTTGCGGCAGCGGTGAAGTCGACGCCATCTATTTCGCCGCCACGCTCTCTTCGGAAGGAACGCCGAGCGTCTTCCAGTTGACCGTCTTCGGCACCACCCCTTCGAACGAGGCGAGCTTCACGTGCGGGATGCGGTCGGCGCCGGCGCCGATCACCGCGCCCGTTTCCTGGAACTTCTTCGCCGCCGCGACCATCATGCGGCGGAACTGCACCACCGCCATGTCGCTCGAGCCGGGATGGTCCTTGCTGCGATCGGCGATCGGCCCCATCGACTCCCACATCGCCATGTCCTGCGTCGGGATGCCCTTGATGCCGGTGAAATCGCCGCGCTTCATCGCCTGCCGATCCTGCAGGTAGAGGTTGTGCAGCGTACGCTTCTTGGTGAAATCCGGGTTGAGGTCTTCGCCGACGGTCGCGCCGCAGAACCGGCGCCAGGCCTCCTGGCTGATGCCCTTCTTCGGATCGGGATGCCAGGCGATCCAGTAGAACATCGTGTTGACGTCGTCGATCGGCACCAGCATCTGCGCCAGCTTGTACTGGTCGTTGGGCGGGATCAGCACGGTGAACGGCGCGATGAACAGCGTGGTTCTCACATAGACGTGACTCTCGGCCTGCTTGATCGGCTTGCGCAGCGCCGCGTAGCGGAACCCGTAGGCCGTCGGCTCGAACTGCATGCGCGGCGCCTTGTCGTTGGACGGCCGCAGCCACGCTTCATCCGTGGCGGTGGAACCCTCGACGTCCGCGGCGGCCGGCATGTTGGTCGAGTGCAGGCTCGAGCTGTGCGCCGAGTCGATCGAGCCTTCGAGCACCTGCGCCCAGTTGCACGCAGCGTGCATCTTGACGATGGCGTACCGGATGCCGGGTACCGGCGCCCAGGCCGGCGGCTCGAACTCGCGCATCTCCTCTTTCGGCCCGAGCCAGGCCCAGACGAAGCCGCCCGATTCGCGCACCGGATAGGCCTTTTGCTTCAATGAACTTCTCAGGGCAGCACCGTCGGGCTCGGAAGCCATCTCGAGGATGTTGCCTTCGACGTCGAACTTCCAGCCGTGGTACAGGCAGCGCAGGCCGCATTCCTCGTTGCGCCCGAAGACGAGCGAGGCGCCGCGGTGCGGGCAGT
>DATDCR010000614.1:0-3746 GCA_036524215.1 Burkholderiales bacterium | reverse complement strand
CTGAGCCGGCACGTTTACTGCAGGGCCCGTGCAGGAGGTTTCTATGCGCACACCCGCGAGCATTGCAAGGCATCCCATCCACCCGATGCTGGTGTCGATCCCCATCGGCCTGTGGCTCTTCTCCTTCTTCTGCGACCTCGTGCACCGGTTCGGCGGCGCCAGCCCGAACTGGGAGATCGTCGCCTGGTACACGATGGTGGGCGGCATCGTCGGCGCGCTGATCGCGGCGCTGCCGGGGCTCGTCGACCTGCTGTCGCTGCCCGCGAATGTGAAGCGGACCGGCGTCATGCACATGGCGTTGAACCTGACGATCGTGGTCCTGTTCGCCATCAACGCCTGGATGCGGCGCGACGGCGTGAGCGATGCGGCGATCCTGCTCTCGCTGGTCGCCATCGCGCTGCTCGGCGTCTCCGGCTGGCTCGGCGGCAAGATGGTCTACGAGCACGCCGTGGCGGTCGACACGACCGCGCCTGCGGCCAGCGTGCGCTACCAGGGACCCGAGCGGCGCCACGCGGTGGCGACCGCCCGCTATTTCGGTCCTGAGCGCCGCATGGCGCTGCAGTAGCAGCCGGAACCTGTAGCCGAATCCTTAAAGTGCCGTAGCGGATGGCGTCGGCGTGGAATGCCGGCGCGGGAGCGCGTGTTCGGTCCCAATCGATCTGGCCTTGCGGCGGCGTCAGGTCTGATCGGGCCGCTGTCGCTACCATCGGGCCCCGCGCCATGCGACCAAGCTCGCTCATCAGCCTGATTGCCGCCGCATTCGTCCTCGCCGCTGCCGTCGCCGGCTGCGCGGTGCGCGAGCGCATTGCGCCGGCCGAATCGGCGAAGACATTTCCGCGCGAGCTCGTGGCGAAGGGCGCGGAGCTCGCGCATCTGGGCAACTGCATGGGTTGCCACACGGCCAAGGACGGCAGGCCCTATGCCGGCGGTGCGCCGCTGAAGACGCCGTTCGGTACCGTCTACGGCACGAACATCACCCCGGATGCCGAGACCGGCATCGGCCGCTGGCCGCTGCAAGCCTTCGCGCGCGCCTTGCGCGAAGGCCTCGACATCGAGGGCCGGCATCTCTTCCCGGCATTTCCGTACGATCATTTCACGCACCTGACGGACGCGGACATCGAGGCCCTCTACGCCTTCGTCATGACGCGCGAGCCGGTGAGCCAGGAGAACCGGCGCAACACCGTGCCGATCCCGCGGGCGTTCATCGGCCTGTGGAAGGCGCGCTACTTCAAGCGAATTGATCTGCAGGCCGATCCCTCGAAGGGCCCGGAATGGAACCGCGGCGCCTATCTCGTCGAAGGCCTCGGCCATTGCGGCGCCTGCCATACGCCACGCAACGCTCTCGGCGCGGAGAAGAAGGACGAGGCTTATTCCGGTGCCGAGATCGAGGGCTGGCATGCGCCTGCCCTCAACGCGCGCTCGCCTGCGCCGATTCCGTGGACCGTCGACACGCTGCGCGCTTATCTGCGCAACGGTATCGCCGATCAGCACGCGCTGACCGCGGGACCGATGGCCGAAGTCGTCGACGACCTTTCGCAGGTGAGCGAGGAGGCCGTGCACGCCATCGCGACCTACATCGCCTCGCTCGATACCCGCAGCACGGATGAGCGCGGCCGGCTGACGCAGGCGGCCATGGAACGTGCGCGTGCTTCGGTGGCGATGACTGGGAACGCGATCTACGACGGCGCCTGCGCCGATTGCCATAACCGCGGGAGAGGGCAGCTCGGCGGTGCGCTCGAGCTGCCGCTCGCCACCGCGCTCGCCATTCCCACGCCGCGCAACCTGGCCTACATCATCCGCGACGGCATCGTTCCCGCCGGCGGCGCGCGCGGCGCGTGGATGCCGTCCTTCGCCGGCGCGCTCACGGACGAGCAACTCGCGAATCTCCTCGACTACCTGCGATCCCTGGCCGGCCAGTCGGCCTGGCCGGACACGGCGGCGCAGGTACGCAAGCTCTCCAAGGAAGGGCAATGAAGCTGAAAATCAACGGGCGCATGCAGGAGGTCGATGCCGAGCCCTCGACGCCACTTCTCTACGTGCTGCGCAATGACCTCGGCCTGAACGGCGCGAAGTTCGGCTGCGGGCTCGGGCAGTGCGGCGCCTGCGTGGTGCTCGCCGACGGCGAGGCGATCTTTTCGTGCCTCACGCCGATCTCCGTGCTCGAGAAGCGCGAGATCCGCACGCTCGAGGGACTCGGCACGGCGGAGAAGCCGGGGCCGATGCAGCAGGCTTTCATCGAGGAGCAGTCCGCGCAATGCGGCTACTGCATTCCCGGCATGATGATGCGCGCGCAGGCCTTGCTCGAGCGCAAGCCCGACGCATCGGAAGCGGACATCCGCGGCGCGCTGCAGCCGCATCTGTGCCGCTGCGGCACGCACATGCGCATCGTGCGAGCGGTGGTGCGGGCGCGCGACCTGATGCGAGGCAAGGCATGAACCGCCGCCACTTCCTCGCCACGAGCGGCGCGCTCGTCGTCAGCTTTTCGCTGCCGGTCCTGGCCCAGATGGGAACGCTGCAGAGGCAGGGAACGCTGCAGAGGCAGCCCATGCTGGATGCCTGGATCCGCATCGGCGCCGACGGCCGGATCACGGTCTTCACCGGCAAGGCGGAGCTCGGCCAGGGGCTGAAGACCGCGCTCCTCCAGATCGCGGCCGAGCAGCTCGCGGTCGCCATGAGCGCGATCGAGCTCGTCACGGCAGATACTGCCCTGACCCCGAATGAGGGGTACACGGCCGGCAGCAATTCGATGAAGGACAGCGGCACGGCGATCCTGCACGCTTCGGCGCAGGTGCGGGAGATCCTGCTCGCGCAGGCAGCGCAGCGCTTCGGCTTTTCCGTCGATCAGCTAAAGGCCATCAATGGAGAGGTGTTGGCGCCCGACGGCCGCCGCATCCGCTACGGCGCGCTGGTCGAGGGCCAGATGCTCCACGTGCGCGCCGGGGCGCAATCGAAGCTCGGCAGGGCACGCATCGTGATGGGCAAGCCGATCCGCCGCGTCGACATTCCGGGGAAAGTCACCGGTGCGCCGAGCTACGTGCAGGACATCCGCCTGCCCGGGATGGTGCACGCGCGGGTCCTGCGGCCGCCGAGCTATGGCGCGACGCTGAAGTCCGTCGACATCGAGGCCGCCGCGAAGATGGCCGGCGTGATCAAGGTGGTGCGCGACGGCAGCTTCCTCGGCGTCATCGCCGCGCGGGAATGGACCGCCGTGCAGGCGATGCGGGGTTTGCGCGCGCGCGCAGTTTGGCAGGAATCCGCCAGGCTGCCGAAGGACATCATGGCGGCGCTGTTACAGCTGCCTGCGAAGGACACGGTGATCGCTGGCGAGAACGCCAGCCTGGCGCAAGGCGCGCGCACGATCGAGGCGTCCTACTCGCGGCCTTATCAGCTCCACGGTTCCATCGGACCTTCGTGCGCTGTCGCGTGCTACGACGAGGGCGCGCTGACGATCTGGACGCACAGCCAGGGCGTCTATCCGCTGCGCGGTGCAATCGCCGAGCTGATGGGCATGGCGCCGGAGAAGGTGCATTGCATCCACGCGGAAGGCGCCGGCTGCTACGGTCACAACGGGGCGGACGACGTCGCCGCCGATGCTGCGTTGCTCGCGCGCGCGCTGCCCGGCAGGCCGGTGCGCGTGCAATGGATGCGCGAGGACGAGCACACCTGGGAGCCCTTCGGTCCGGCCATGCTGTCAAAGGCGCGCGCGAGCCTCGACGCTGCGGGGGCGGTGAGCGGATTCGAATACG